>JASMER010000043.1 GCA_030752195.1 Gammaproteobacteria bacterium | reverse complement strand
CTCTGCTGAGCGGAGCGGGACAGACAATTCGCGTGCCCTCGTCAATGTACTTGGCGGTAAAGTCAAAAAACTCCCGGTCGGTCTCAAGGAGAATCGTAGGCATCAACTCGTCGTCGAGGATTCCGGTTGAATACTCGGGGCCCTCAATATATTTCTCTGCCATCACGCCTTGCTGAAACCCACAGGCTTCTGTGTACGCTCTTTTCAACGATTCCGGAGAATCAACAACGGCGATTCCTAAACTTGAACCACCATAAATGGGCTTTACAACAGCTCGCTCAAAACTCGCGATGATCGCACCCCAGTCACTTTCATCATTGAGCACAGTAAACGACGCAGTCGCCAAACCCATCTGGCACCAGATCTGCTTACTCTTAACCTTGTCCATTGCCAAGGCTGAGGCCAGAACTCCGGACCCGGTGTAAGGAATCTGCAACAGGTCCATATAGCCCTGGATGACCCCGTCTTCTCCACCCTGGCCATGCAGCATGTTGACTACAAGGTCCGGCGCCGCTGACCTGAGCTCGTCTACGATGTTTTCACCAACATCGATAATCGTCGTATGTACCCCCAGGCTGGACAGACTGCTGGCAACCGCCTGGCCACTCAATAAAGAAATTTCTCGCTCTGGAGAGGTCCCACCCATCAACAATACGACATGCCCGGCTTCCGCCAACACCCGTTCTCTATTTATCGTTCTCATTGGCATTTTTCTTAACCCAAAAGGCCAGTTTCTTCCATGGAAATCAACAAATTACCGATCTAGAAAACCCTTGGATGCCAGAAGTCTCGATAATCCGCCCACACTCCCGGCTCCCTGAGTTAAAACCATATCCTCAGGGAGAAGTATTTCGCTGAGGATATGACGCAAATCCGCTTCCTTTTTGACGTAAAGTGGCTCTACCTTGCCGCGCAAACGAATACTCCTGGTCAGGCTGCGTGAATCTGCGCCAGGGATCTTGCTTTCGCCAGCAGAATAAACATCCAGCAACAGCAGCACATCCACTGCTGACAGAACCTCAACGAAGTCTTCGTACAGGTCCGCCGTCCGGCTATAGCGATGGGGCTGAAACACCATCACCAGACGGCGATCCGGCCAGCCAGACCTAAGCGCATCAACAGTCGCCGCCACTTCAGAAGGATGGTGACCGTAGTCGTCTATGAGGGTGACCTCTCCACCCGATATCGGGAAATTGCCCTGGACATCAAATCGCCGTCCGACGCCCGCAAAACCCCTGATCCCCTTTATGATAGCTTTATCACTGACACCCTCATCGGCGGCAATGGCCACGGCTGCCGTCGCGTTGAGCGCATTATGCCGACCCGGCATGGCAAGCTTTATTTTGAGGGGCCGCTTTCGCTCAGGACGCGTCACCCGAAAGTCAATCTGGCCGGCCTTTTGCTGAAATTCGGTAATACGATAATCGGCCTCTTTCGAAAAGCCATAGGTGAGAATTGGACGAGAAAGCTCCGAAATGATGCTTTTTACACCAGGATCGTCAATACAAAGAACGGCAAGCCCGTAAAAAGGCAAGTTATGAAGAAACTCTACAAAATAGGTTTTGAGGTTCTCAAAATCACCACCGTAGGTGGCCATGTGGTCGGCTTCGATATTCGTAACCGCAGCCACCATGGGTTGCAGGTGCATGAATGAGGCATCACTTTCATCAGCCTCTGCCACCAGGTATCTGCTCTCACCCAAGCCGGCGTTACTCCCTGAACTGTTGAGCAGTCCGCCAATGACATAGGTAGGATCCAGACCTCCAGCAGCTAGCACTGATGCAACAATACTGGTCGTTGTGGTCTTACCGTGCGTTCCTGCTATTGCAATAGAATGGCGATAACGCATAAGCTCAGCCAGCATCTCGGCCCGCGGTATCAACGGCTTTTGCTGACTGATTGCCGCCTTGATTTCCAGATTGCGCTTATTGATCGCGCTCGAATACACGACCACATCCGCCTTTGCCACGTTAGCAGCCTCATGCCTGAAATATATTCTAGCGCCCATGTTTTTCAGGCGATCTGTAGCGGCAGAGCGTTTAAGGTCAGACCCCGTGATGCGATAGCCTTGATTCAGGAGCACCTCGGCAATTCCGCACATGCCGGCACCGCCAATTCCGACAAAGTGAATGGAGCGGATACGCCTCATCTCGGGAATGTCGCTTTGGTAAGGCCTAACCATAAGCAGCCTCCAGACAGAGATCGGCAATACGCGTGTGTGCGTCGCATATCGCCACTTTGCTTGCGCTCAGCCCCATCTCTCTCAATCGCTCCAGATCGGTCATAAGTCGGGTAAGAACCTGCATCAGTCGGTCGACATCAAGGTTATGCTGCTCCACCACCTCGGCCGCACCAGCGGCGTGCAACCAGTTTGCATTCCGCAGTTGCTGACGGTCTTTATGGAAAGGGTAAGGCACAAAAATCGCCGGCTTGGCAGCAACCGCAATCTCACAAACCGTGCTGGCTCCGGAGCGGGACAGGACTATATCGGCCCATTGATAGGCCTCACCCATCTCGTCAATAAATGCCACCACTCGGTGTGTCTTCTCTGTATCCTGTCCCAGCTGCTGATAGCGCTGCAAAGTCCGGACAAATTGCTGGCGTCCAGTTTGGTGGAGTGTTTGGATGCTCCCTGAAGGGGCCGACACAATAAGTTCCGGCAGAATGCTGTTCAGCGCCTCAGCGCCAAGACTTCCACCTAACACAAGCAGCCTCAGTGGGCGGCCACTGACGTCCGTCAGGGAAGCCGAGTTGCGCAGCCTTCGTATTTCTCTACGCACCGGGTTGCCGGTATAACTCACTTTTGCAGCAGCAGGAAAAGTCGAAGGGAATGCCTCCATGGCTCGAACTGAAAACGGAAACAGCAGTTTGTTGGTTAAACCCACCACCGCGTTCTGCTCATGAATCAGAAGCGGCAGTCCCATTGTCCTTGCCGCCAACCCTGCCGGCCCTGACACAAAGCCACCCATGCCCAGGACGCTGTCTGGCTGGACTCGTCGCAACACCTTCAAGGACTCCCAGAATGCACGAACTAGCATGAACGGCGCGAACATCAAGCGCATGAGCCCTTTACCTCGCAGACCCTGAACCGGCACTGTATGAAGGGGTATCTCGGTATTCGCGAGCAGCTCATGCTCGAGCCCTGAGGGTGTACCCAGCCATTCAACTTTCGCACCCAGCATTTGCAACTCCCTGGCGACAGACATTGCAGGAAAGATATGTCCGCCGGTACCCGCCGCCAAGATAAGAACTGTAATTGGAGAATTTACCATTCAACGAAACCCTGCCGTTCAAGAGACGCTGAATTATCATTCTCATATTGTATTCGGAGCAAAATAGCTGCCATGTAACAGCAAACAATGAGACTCGCGCCTCCGTAGCTCAGAAAAGGCAGAGTTAAACCTTTCGTTGGCAGCAGCCCAATATTCACTCCAATATTGATCAGAGCCTGGCCCGCAAATAACAGCGACACTCCAAACGCAACATAAGCAGAGAAAAGTTCTCCTCGACTATGCGCCTGCCTGCCGATGCTGAAGCCCATGTAGACAAGACTCACAAACAAGAAAACTACGAAACCTACACCTAGCAGGCCCAGCTCCTCTCCAATGATCGCCAGCACAAAATCATTGTGTGCTTCGGGCAAAAAATACAGTTTTTGTATGCTATTACCGAGCCCAACGCCAAACCACTCGCCTCTGCCAAAAGCAATTAGTGCCTGAGTCAGCTGATAGCCTCCGTTGAAAACATTTTCCGCTGCCCATGGGTTCCAATAGGAAGTAAATCGTTCAATTACATAGGATTTCATTACTGCGATGTAGGTAACGCCACCAACGCATAGCAGCAGCAAAGGGAGAAATCGTGAGATCTTGGCTCCCGCCAGAAAGATCAGACAAAAGACAGTTGCCAGCAAGATGACCATCGACCCGTGATCCGGTTCGAAATGCAATAGGGCCACGGCGCCACCTACCACCAGAAGAGGTTTCATAAAGCCAACAAATGCACCCCGCACTTCATCCGCGTGCCGTTCCAGATAGGCCGCGACATAGATAGTAATGAACACTTTAGCCAATTCTGAGGGCTGCAAATTAAAGAAGCCCAGATCAATCCATCGAGCACTACCATTGACGATTCTGCCGACGCCAGGGATTAAAACCAGCGACAGCAGAGCGAAAGAAAGCATCAGCAGATACGTACTGGTATTGCGCCAGAATCTCATGGGGAGGTGAAGGGTAAACAGCATCGTAATACAACCCAACAGTACAAACACACTCTGCCGCTTGAGGAAGAAGAATGCGTCACCATAGCGGCTACTGGCTATTTCCACTGATGCAGAGGCCATCATCAGCAAACCAATGGTCAACAGCACACTTACGGTAACGAGCAATCCATTTATTCTGGGTAATGCTTGTTTCGATACCGGAATGCGATGGGAAACAGAAGCCATTTTCACTGTAACTGCCCCACCGACTGAATGAAGCTCTGGCCACGCTCTCGATAATTCGCATACATGTCAAAACTTGCACATGCTGGCGACAGTAAAATAGCGTCACCCGGCGCAGCATAAGAAAGAGCAATGGTTACAGCAGCACGCATATCCTTTGCAAACACCGCTTGCGTTTCCGGATTCAAAGCTAATGCCAGTTCTTTGGCGTCTTTTCCAATCAGTATTACTCTCTTACTCCATCGGTTGACCACCGGAACCAGATTACTGAAGTCAGCGCCTTTGCCTACACCGCCGGCTATCAGAATTATGTGCCCAACGATATGCTTGCCGAGACCTTCCACCGCGGCAATGGTTGCTCCAACGTTTGTCCCTTTAGAGTCATTGTAAAATTCAACGCCGGCAATATTTGCCACCCATTCACAGCGGTGAGGCAGACCAGAGAAGCCGATCAGCGCCCTTCGAATAGCCTTGGTATCAATTCCGATTGAGAGGGCCAAACCGATGGCAGCAAGGCAGTTGGCGATATTGTGCTGACCAAAAATTTTAAGCTCTGATACCGAAACTATCTTCTCGAACTGAAAAGCAAGATATTGATCTTCACCTTCTTGCAGCAAACCCAAACCGTTAACACCAGGGCGATCAAATCCGAAATCGATGCTCGGAAGAGAGTCTCTGTTCTGCGGGGTACTGTGAGGCTCATTCCGATTGATCACCACTTTTTTGCAGCCGCGGAATATACGCTGCTTAGCGATGAGATATTCATTCATGTCGTCATAGCGATCCATATGATCCATGCTGACATTTAGCAGCACCGCAACTTCAGCATTCAGCGCTTCAGTGGTCTCTAGTTGAAAACTCGAAAGCTCCAGCACATAGAAATCTTTTGGCTGTTCAAGAAGCAAATCAAGAGCAGGCTTCGCGTTGGCACTGTCAAGATTGCCGCCAAGCCCATACTTTTTCCCCGCGGCGTCCAGAATCGCGGCAAGCATCTCCACTACGGTACTTTTCCCGTTAGAGCCGGTTACAGCAACGACTGACGATGTCACTTCCCTAGAAAAGAGATCAATATCCCCGGAGATCGGAATGCCCGCCGCTCTGGCCTTAATCAATTCTGGCGTTTTTAAACTGACGCCGGGGCTGACAATAATGCGAGAGGCGGAAAGTAATGAGCTTTCCTGAAAGCCTCCCAGCTGAATATCGACATATGGAAACTGGGATTGAAAATCAACAAGATTTGGAGGCTTCAACCTGCTGTCTGCGACAAAGAAAGCCTCATTCCGCGCCGCAAGATATCGGGCACAGGACATTCCAGTTGCCCCGAGCCCGATGATCAATGTCTTAGCGGTGTCAGCGCTCATTATGAACCCGTCCTTCTTATCGAAGTTTGAGAGTCGCAAGGCCAAACAGCACCAGCATCACGGTAATAATCCAGAAGCGCACAATGACTCGCGGCTCAGGCCAGCCTTTTAATTCAAAATGGTGATGCAGAGGCGCCATTCGAAATACGCGCCGACCGGTTAATTTGAAGGAAGCGACCTGAATGATGACAGAGAAGGCTTCGACCACAAAAACGCCACCCATGATGAATAAAATGATTTCATGCCTCGCAATCACCGCCATCACACCGAGAGCCGCACCGAGCGCCAGGGCACCAACATCACCCATGAAAATCTGCGCTGGATATGTGTTAAACCAGAGAAAACCCATACCAGCACCAACGAGGGCTCCTGCGAAAATCACTATTTCTCCTGAACCCAGGACATTGGGAATCTTCAGATAGGCAGAAAATTCACTGTGACCTGCCAGATAGGCAATAACCCCAAGCGCACCTCCAACCATTACAGTAGGCAGTATGGCTAGCCCGTCTAAACCATCAGTCAGGTTGACTGCGTTACTGAAGAAAACAATCATCAGTGAACTTATCACGACGTAAAAGAAGCCCGTATCGACAGCTACTTCCTTTAAGAATGGCAGGATGTAGGCGGTCTCAACGGAGCTGAGGGCCGTGTTATAAAGAATCAGCGAAGCAGTGATCGCCACCAGAAATTGCCAGAACAACTTCCACCTCGGAGCCAAACCCGCTGTATTTTTCTCGAAAACCTTCCGATAGTCGTCAACCCAACCAACGGCCCCGACCGACAGAGTCACGAGCAATACTACCCAGACATAGTGATTGCGGAGGTCAGACCACAACAGCGTGCTAATCGCGATACTCACCAGTATCAGAGCACCCCCCATGGTTGGGGTTCCCGCTTTGCTAAAATGCGTTTCAGGGCCGTCGTCTCTGACCACCTGACCGATTTGATGATAATTCAGCCGTCGAATCATCGTCGGGCCAATTAGCAGAGACACTCCGAGCGCTGTCAATACGCTGAAGATCCCTCGCACGGTTATATACTGAAGCACAGCAAAGTTACTGTCGAACTGCATCAGGAAATCTGACAACCAAACCAACATTAGGCTTCCTCCCCTCTGCGCAAGTCGTTTACCACGCGCTCCATTTTGGCCCCGCGTGACCCTTTGACCAATACCACCGAATCAGCGTCCAGCTGCCTTGAGGCGTATTCAACCAAAGACTGCTGGTCTTCGAACACGACCCCACCTTCACCAAATGTTTCCACAACCAGACTTGCATATTCACCAACCGCCCATAGCGAACCGACTCCTGCCCGTTTCGCTATCTCTCCAACTGATTGGTGCGCCTGTCTGGATTCGTTACCGAGCTCCTTCATGTCACCGGTAATTAGAATCTGCTGACCCGGAAAGCTTGCCAGTACATCAATCGCGGCACGGAACGAATTCGGACTAGCGTTATAAGAATCATCCAGAATCAAAGCGCCTCCGAGGCCCTCAAGGGCACTGAGTCGACCCTGAACTGGCAGCGCCGATTCGAGCCCTCGTTTAACATGATCGAGGCCAGCGCCCGCTTCGAGCGCAACTGCCGCTGAGGCAACAGCATTCATAACGTTGTGTCGCCCCAGTAGCTTCATCGATATACCTAGCGCTCCGACCGGGGTCACAAGGCTAAAGCTGACACGACCGTCAGCAAGACTTTCGATTTCACATGCACGGTATTCGGCGCGGGCGCCTTGTTTCACTGAAAACTGGACAGTACGGCGCCCTCTGACCCGATCGATCCAGGCTTGTACGTGAGGATCATCTTGATTCAGTACGGCAATACCGCCGGGCTTGAGATGGTCAAGAATTTCGCCTTTTCCCTTGACGATGCCGGCCAAACTGCCGAAGCCCTCAACGTGCGCAGCGCTCGCCAGAGTGATCAGAGCGATATCAGGGCATGCTGCCTGCGCGCTAAAATCTATTTCTCCTTGGCGATCAGCACCTATTTCAATGACTGCAAAGCGATGCTCTTCCTGAAGCCTCAACAGAGTCAACGGCACGCCGATTGTGTTATTCAAATTGGCTTCAGTCGATAGCGTCGGCGCTGCTTCTGAGAGAATGCCTGCAATCAGCTCTTTTACGGTTGTTTTAGCCTGACTTCCTGTAAGAGCTACTACCTTGGCAGTGCTTCTGTTGCGATTCAGCCGGGCAATATCTCTCAATGCATCATGTGTGTTATCTACAATCAACTGGGGCGCATCGGCACCCGAGGGACGAGCGACAATCGCCCCACTTGCCCCTGCTCTGATAGCTGACTCCACGTGGTCGTGACCGTCGAACTTATCTCCTTTCAGTGCAAGAAAAGCAGATCCAGTCGAAATGCTTCTCGAGTCCGTAGAAAGCTCCGAGAAGAAGTTTTCGCCCCCCGAATGGCGGCCGGGCAGGGTCTCTGCCAGCGCGCTAAACGACAGCTCTCCAATCAAAGCGTTTCGCCTCCGGGAGTCCCGCTTCGCGCCTGTAAAGCGATGCGCAACTGATTTTTGTCGCTGAATAGGCAGCGGACTCCATGATTTTCCTGATAGGTCTCATGCCCTTTACCTGCAACCAATACCACATCGCCGGGCGCCGCCTGGCTGACAGCTGCCTCAATAGCTAACGAGCGATCACGGATAACCAAGCATTCAGTAGGCTCCGACATACCGCTGAGAATGTGCTGCACGATTTCTTCACCCGCTTCATTGCGGGGGTTATCGTCCGTCAGAATAATGTGATCTGCATGTTGTTCCGCGATTTCACCCATCATCGGACGCTTGCCTTTATCCCGGTTGCCTCCACATCCGAACACACACCAGATTGCCCCGTCAAAATGATCACGCAAGGCGCTTAACGCGCTGCAAAGCCCATCCGGAGTGTGGGCATAGTCAACAACAGCGGTGATGTCAGAGCTCCCCACAATTTCCATACGTCCCGATACCGGCTTTAAGCGAGCCACTTCGTCACACAATGCCTGTAATGACGCTCGACTATCGACCCCCAGATATCCGATCATGGCGGTGACAACCGCCAGAACATTACTGAAATTAAAGTTACCAAGAAGCTCAGCTTCTAACTTGGCTTCCCCGACCAAAGTCACAAGGTCGGCAGAGAATCCGTTTCTATCCAGAGTGACCTGCTTGGCATAAACTGAGGCAGATGGGTTGCTCTCACTATACGTCCAAACCCGAACTCTATTCGAAACCGCATCGATGAATGAAAGTGCATATTGGTCATCCAGATTGATGACGGCGTTGCACAATCCGGGCATCTTGAAGAGCTGCCTTTTATTTTCTGCATAGCTCTCCATAGACTCATGATAATCAAGATGGTCACGGGAAAGATTGGTAAAAATTGCCGTCTTGAAATTGACCGCTGCCACCCGTTTTTGGTGCAGCCCAACTGAAGATACCTCCATGGCCACAGGATCTAAGCCTCTCTGACTCATCTCTGCCAAAGCCATTTGCGTGAATACCGCATCAGGCGTAGTCAACTCGGTTGCTAACAGGTTGTCGAATGGGCCGTAACCAAGCGTTCCTATCACACCGCAATTCTGACCGATAGCGCGTAAAACTTGCGCCATAAATTGCGAGCAACTGGTTTTACCATTGGTACCTGTGATGCCGAAGATAGTGAGCGACTCACTGGGTCTGCCATAGAATCGAGCCGCGATTTCACTGATTTTTGCGGTCAGATTGTCTACCGCAATAACCGGTTTGCCCCGGATAATCCGGAAACCTTGCCATTCTCCTCCGGACTCAGCCAGAACGGCGGAAACGTCGTGGTCAAGGGCGGTGCTGATGTAGTCCCTGGCGTCGTGGTTGCGACCAAAATAAGCGATAAACAAATCGCCCGACACCAATTTCCTGCTGTCGATCTGAATACCCGTCACAGGCACCGCCAATTCAGTCAGTGCATAATCTTCCAACTCAACAAGCCCAGAAATAAGGTCCTGCAGTGAAGCGGACATGTTGATTGTCTGAGCTATATTCGAAGTCATTGGATACTTCTACTCAAAAGATTTCGCGTAGGTATCTGGTCTGGAGAAATATTTAAGATTCGCATGGCGCCAGCGGCAATTTGCGAAAACACCGGCGCGGCAACCTGGCCACCGTAATGCTCATCACCTCTCGGTTCATTAATCACGACAACAACAACGATCTTGGGGTCTGAAGCGGGGACCAGACCAACAAAAAACGAATTGTGCAAGTTGTCTTCGTATCCGTAATCACCGACCACATGGGCTGTACCGGTCTTGCCTGCCACTTCGTAAAATGGAATATTGGCCTCAATCGCAGATCCCCCTCGACTCGAGTCAACCACAGTCTCAAGCATCGCTTTAACCTCGGTGGCGATCGTCGGGCTTATGACCTGCGACTGGGGAAGTTGCGAAATTTCGTCTTCCGAAAGCCGCAACAAGGAAACAGGCTTGCGGATGCCATCATCCGCAATAACGGAGTATGCACTGGCCAGCTGAAGTGCCGAGGCAGACAATCCATAACCGTAAGACAAGGTCGCCGTTTCAATGGGGCTCCATCGGCGAGGGTTGGGCAAGACACCTCCGCGCTCTCCTGGGAAACTTGTTCCCGGCACTTCGCCAAACCCTACTCTTTGCAACACATCTCTAATCGGCTCCGCACCTATTTCAAATGCAATTTTACTGGTGCCGATATTACTGGATTTAGTGATCACAGAAGACAGCTTAAGTGTGCCGTAGTTGAAAATATCTCTGACCTCATTTGGACCAACCATCATCCAGCCAGGACTTGTCTCAATTAAGGTATCGGGCTCAAATAATGCAGACTCCAACGCGGCCACAATTGTGAAAGGCTTAACAGTCGAGCCGGGCTCAAAAACGTCAGTGATAGCTCTGTTGCGCAAAACACTAAAATCTGTCATGTCCGCTTTGTTATGCGGGTTATAGGACGGCTGATTGACCATCGCAAGAACCTCTCCAGTATCCACATCAAGAACTACCGCAGAAGCAGCCTTCGCGCGACGAGTAATGAACTCCGTCTTCAGAGACCGATACGCAAGATTTTGTAATTGAAAGTCAATTGACAGCGACAGATTCTGTCCCGGCTCAGCCGGCTGGATTGTCTGCCGCTCTTCAAGGATATGACCGCGGCGATCCTGTATGATCTGGCGTTTGCCCGGCGTACCACTCAGCCAGTCGTTGTAAGCCAATTCCAAGCCTTCTTGGCCAACATCGTCTATATTACTGAAACCAATTACAT
>JASMER010000042.1 GCA_030752195.1 Gammaproteobacteria bacterium | reverse complement strand
CCTGACTTTGGTCCTTTTGAGTGCTTTAGAGAGGCCCACAGCAGGGTTCCGCTCTAATCTGCCCGTTATCCTCGCATAATCTAGCACTTGGCTTATCAGCTGGCAGGCTCTATGAGCTATATCAACCGTCCTACGCTCGATTATGCGCAATGCAGAAAGGATTTCAGGCTCCGCGAGTGCTGATACAGGGCGTCGCCCAAGGGATGGGAACAGGTCTTTCTTGAGGATTCTGAGGCTTCTTGAGCGATAGCTCTCTGATTTATCGGCCATATGAGTCTCAAACCATTCATGAGCAATGGCTTCAAAGGTTTCACCAGCCGCAATAATTTGAGTTAGCCGCTTCAGCCTTTTCAATTCTGTGGGGTCTTCACCTCGAGCGACAGCTTCTCTGGCCGCTTGATGCTGCAACCTGGCATCCGAAAGGCCCAAGTCTGGATACGTACCTAAGGAAAGAGTCTTTCGCCGCCCTGAAATGGAGTAGTCATAACGCCAGTATTTGCCTCCATTCGGATGAAGGAATAAATACAGACCACGTCCATCTGTAAGCTTCTTTGGTTTAGCAGTGGGTTTTGCTCTATCTACTTAAATTGCCGTAAGTTTTTGCAAGTACGACCCCCAGATTACGGTATATTCAAGAGATAATATGAAATATACCGTAAAATGTACCGAAAATATTACGGTATATTAGGATACATGAGGAGGCATCTGGAGATTAGGAAGAAGTCTTAAGATGCTGTTTTATATACTATTTGGCATCTTATAAGACGTCATGAGATTAGAAATTGGTCGGGACGACAGGATTTGAACCTGTGACCACCACACCCCCAGTGTGGTGCGCTACCAGACTGCGCTACGCCCCGAAAAAAGTTAAAGCAGAAAGAATCCGTCTCGGACTACAACGACTTGATCACCTCTTCCAGCTCCTTGATCAGAGCCTTTATTTCGCCGGTTCTCACCTGTGATGCTGCCACCTCTTCAGGGCTGTCGGTCATCTTCTGCCGAGCGCCGCCAATCGTGTAGCCCTGCTCATAAAGCAAGCTTTTGATTTGCCGTATCAAAATGACGTCCCGCCTTTGATAGTATCGCCGGTTACCTCGCCGCTTCACAGGCTTGAGCTGGGGGAATTCCGCCTCCCAATAGCGCAACACATGGGGTTTGACCGCGCAGAGCTCGCCAACCTCACCGATGGTAAAATAACGCTTCGGAGGAATTAAGGGGAGTTCGTCATTATTCTTCGCTTCCAGCATATCCTTCTACTCTTGCTTTTAGCTTTTGCCCTGGCCGAAAAGTCACTACCCGTCTCGCTTTAATTGGGATTTCCTCGCCAGTTTTTGGGTTACGGCCGGGCCTTTGTCTCTTGTCTCTGAGATCAAAGTTTCCATACCCGGAAATCTTGACCTGTTCATTACGCTCCAGCGAGAGGCGAATTTCCTCGAAGAACTGTTCTACGACCTCCTTGGCTTCTCGCTTGTTGAGACCCAATTCTTCAAACAGACGCTCGGCCATGTCAGCCTTCGTAAGCGCTCCATCTGCCATGATTCACCCCTACCTATTTCCGCAAATCAGCATTAAATTGTTCTTGTATTGCATTGACGCAATTACTAATTATTGCAGTGACCTCTTCATCACTAAGAGTGCGGGAAGGATGTTGCCACGTCAAGCCCAAAGCCACACTTTTTTGCCCTTTGACGATTGCATCCCCTTGATAAACATCAAATATTCGCAGATCGGTCAGAAATTCACCGGCGCTGGCCCTGACCAGATCGCTAATAGAATCTGCAGATACGGCCTCGTCAATCACTATCGCCAAATCTCTCTGCACCTCAGGATATTTAGACAGCGCTTTTACCTGCGGCATGCGCGCCTTCTGCAAAGTATCAAGACGCAGCTCAAAAACAAATACCGATTGATCTAGATGCAGCTCTCGCTGAATAGCCGGATGCAGTGCGCCGAGGACCCCGACTCGATCTCCCTCCAGGGTCCTGATCTCGGCACACTGGCCTGGGTGATAGCCTGTCTCTGCCGTCGGAAGGAAACTGAGCTGACCAGTCTTACCACCAAGGCCGAGCAATACCTCAACATCACCCTTCAGGTCATAGAAGTTTGACAGTTCTTGGCGATTAGACCAGCTCTTTGGCAGCTGGCTTCCGGCAATCAGCCCCCCTACTCGGGCCTCTTGCTGAATCGCTTCACCACTGCGCTGAAAAACCAAGCCAGTCTCAAAAAATCTGAGCCGTTCGTGCTGACGGTTGGCATTGTGCTGATAACTCGAAAGCAGACCGGGAAGCAAACTGCAGCGCATTACCCCCATTTCCTCAGAGATCGGATTCTGCAGGGTGATAACTTGTTCTGATCCGGAGAACAATTCAGAAAGAGCAGGATCGATAAAACTGTAGGAGATAATTTCCTGATAACCAAGCGCCACCAGATGATCACGCAAGCGATTCATTCCGATGGTAGTCTCTGAGCTTTTCGGGAAGCGCTGAGGGCTGAGGCCGGACGTTTGCGGAATATTGTCATACCCGAAAATTCTCGCCAACTCCTCGATCAGATCGGCTTCTATGCTGACATCAAACCGATAGCTCGGCACCTCAACCTTCAAAGACTCATCGTCTTCAGCCGTTATGGCAAACCCAAGACGCGACAGAATGTCTGCTGCCTCCTGAGGACAGATGTTGACACCGAGATACTTTTTTATACTGGCGAATCGCAATCGCACAGTATTGCGTTCAGGCAACGCACCAATTGCCTCGGTAATCGGCCCCGGCTCTCCACCAACGATATCAAGCAGCAACTCAGTGGCCCGCTCCATAGCTCTGTGCTGCAACTCGAAATCAACCCCCCTCTCATAGCGGTGAGCCGCGTCTGTATGCAGACCAAAAGCCCTAGCTCTTCCCGAAATCGATAAGGGCGTAAAAAAAGCACATTCGAGAAAGACGTGTTCCGTTTCATCACTCACTGCGGTGGCAAGCCCCCCCATCACCCCTGCCATGGCAACCGGTTTATCCCCGTCAGCTATCACCAAAATATCGGAGTTCAGCGCTATTTCCTTGCCGTCAAGCAAGGTGATCGCCTCGCCATCATTTGCCATCCTCACGCAGATCTTGCCGGAAAGCTTCTCATAGTCGAAGGCGTGCATAGGCTGACCCAGTTCCATCAGAACAAAATTGGTCACGTCAACGATCGGGTCAACACTTCGCAGACCAGAACGTCGGAGCTTTTCCTGCATCCACAATGGCGAACTGGCATTCAGCTTTACATTCCGGATCACCCGCCCTAGATAGCGAGGGCAAGCCTCGGATGCACGAATGATGATGGAGAATTCTTCCGTGTGGACGGGCTGCACAACATTGAAATCGGGCTCGCACACTTCTTTTCGACTTAACACCCCCACCTCACGCGCTATTCCCCGCATACCAAGGCAATCACCCCGGTTGGGCGTCAGATCTAACTCAATCATGGAATCAGAGAGCTGCAAGTAAGCGCGAAGGTCTTGGCCTACGGGCGCGTCAGATGGAAGCTCCATCAGTCCGTCAGAACTTTCTTCCAGACCTAACTCTTCGGCAGAACAAAGCATCCCATGGGATTCGACACCGCGCAATTTCGCTTTAGTAATCTTCAGCTGTTTGCTTTGCTCCGTTTTAATTTTAGCGCCGACCATCGCAAATGGAGCTTTCATCCCCGACACCACGTTCGGAGCACCACACACGACCTGTTGCTCATGCTCTCCATCGAAGACCGAACATACGCGGAGCTTGTCTGCATCAGGATGCTGCGTTACCTGCCTGACCTCAGCTACAACTATCCCGATAAACTCCCGGGCAACAGGAGCAATCCCTTCCACTTCAAGCCCCGCCATTGTTAAAGTTGCGGCAAGCTCTTCAGTTGTTAGCTCGGAATCAACCCATTCGCGCAGCCAGCTTTCACTGATGATCATTGTTCACCCTAGTTAAATTGCCTGAGGAAACGAATGTCATTTTCAAAGTAGAGTCTGAGATCGCCCACGCCGTAGCGCAACATGGCCAAACGCTCTACCCCCATACCAAAAGCGAACCCGGCGTAGATTTCGATATCTACTCCAGACATTTCAAGAACTCTGGGGTGGACCATACCGCAGCCCATAACCTCGAGCCAGCCGGTATAACCGCAAATTCTGCATCCCTTCCCTTCGCAGCTTACGCAGCCCATATCGACTTCAGCGGAGGGCTCGGTGAAAGGAAAATAGGAAGGGCGAAAGCGTACAGACATTTCTACTTCAAAGAAGGCCTGTAGAAACTCAACCACGGTTCCCTTGAGGTCAGCCATGCTCACGGACTCGTCCACCAGCAAACCTTCTACCTGGTGAAACATTGGCGTGTGGGTCAGGTCGGAGTCGCAGCGATAAACCCGACCCGGGCAGATCATTCGAAATGGAGACTGTCCAGTTTCCATGACATGAACCTGGACCGGAGAGGTGTGTGTTCGCAGTACGGTGCCGGGACTGACATAAAACGTGTCATGCATAGCACGGGCGGGATGATGCACCGGAATATTGAGGGCTTCAAAGTTGTGATAGTCATCTTCGATCTCCGGTCCTTCGGCCACGTCATAACCGGCACCGGCGAAGATCGATTTTATTCGCTCTATGGTCATGGTAATCGGATGCAGCCCACCCTGGCTCTGCCTCCTTCCTGGCAAGGTCACATCAAGCCGACCCGCCTCAAGCTGCTCATTCAAGGCACGCGAAATCAGGGCTTTTCGTTTGAGCTCAAGGGCTTGCTGGAGATTTTTCTTGGCGAGATTGATTTGCTCCCCGGCCGCCGGCCGCTGCTCAGCAGGGAGTTTGCCCAGCGTTTTAAGAAGTTCAGTAAAACTGCCTTTTTTTCCTAAATACTGCACACGCAGCGAGTCCAATGATTTCTCATCACTGGCACGCTCTATGTCCAGTAGAGCTTCAGATAGAAGAACTTCAGAATCGACGACCATTATCGACAGCCAGCATCGGCAGGCTTAGGCTGCCAGGCTCGCTTTGGCTTGATCGACAATGGCGGTGAAAGCAGGCTTGTCGTGTACAGCCAAGTCAGCAAGGACCCGACGATCAATTTCAATGTTCGCTTTCTTTAATCCGGCAATAAGCTGACTGTAGCTCAAGCCGTTTTCTCTGGCCTGGGCGTTGATTCGCGTGATCCAAAGAGAGCGGAATACCCGCTTCTTCGCGCGACGATCGCGGAAAGCATACTGCCCTGCCTTGGTGACCGCTTGCTTGGCGACTCGAAAGACACGGCTACGCGCGCCATAATAGCCTTTGGCCTGTTTGAGGACTTTTTTGTGACGCCGACCGGCGACGACGCCGCGTCTTACTCGGGACATGATTTTTCTCCTGACTTTGCTTTACGGTTCAGACTAGATTTCTTTCAGCATTCGCTTCACTGCTGGCACATCAGCCGCATGGACCTCAGTAGTGCCACGCAGCTGACGCTTGCGCTTAGTCGTCTTCTTGGTCAGGATGTGGTTCTTATTCATGCGCTTTCGCTTGAATCCCGAACCGGTTTTCTTGAACCGCTTTGCGGCCCCGCTGTGGGTTTTTAACTTTGACATAGTTTCGTACTCCGCATTTAACGCCATCAGCACTGCACGTCGATGTACACAGCGTTGGTTACCTCTGACGTCTCACCGCTTGAGCGATGGTTAATTGACTTCTGACAGATCCGAATCGCCAACCTGGCGAGGGCCAGCAGAGGCCGCTGGTATCGCCGTGTGGCTGAACAATTATGTAGCTGTCAGCGTTTTTTGGCCGGCCCCAGTACCATGACTATTTGCCGCCCCTCCATCTTGGGCTCCTGCTCAACAGAGCCGTATTCAGCCAGATCCTCTCGAATCCTTGACATAAGCTCCTGTCCAAGATGCTGATGGGCAAGTTCTCGGCCTCGGAATCGTAACGACACCTTGGCCTTATCCCCATCTTTAAGGAAACGAATCAGGTTGCGTAGTTTTACCTGATAATCCCCTTCTTCCGTCCCTGGTCGAAATTTAATTTCTTTAACCTGAGTGCGGCGCTGTTTCTTTTTGTTGGCCGCTTTTTGTTTCTTCAGCTCGAAAATATGTTTGCCAAAATCCATGATCTTGCAGACCTTAGGGTCTGCATCAGGTGCGATCATCACCAGATCTAGCTTGGCTGCTTCCGCTGCAGCGCGTGCGTCGGCAATCGGAACGATCCCGACTTGCTGACCGTCTGCTCCGACGAGCCGAACCTCTTCGGCTTCAATAAATTCGTTGATCAGTGGCTTCTTAGCGCTGCTTCTCATCATACGCGCTGACGCTCAGACCCTATTACTGTGCTAATGGTCACACTCCTTCGAAACACAAAACCGCCGCTCTACCAAGGGACCTGGCTAGCCTAAGTGCGTCCATAATTGGACACGTCCCGCTGCAAGTGGCCACAAAATGCATCCAGCGACATCGCGCCAAGGTCTGTTCCTTCGCGTGTTCGGACAGCGACTTTGCGACTGGCCACCTCTTTGTCACCCACAATCAGTAGATAGGGAATCTTCTGGAGGGTAAGCTCGCGGATTTTAAAGCCGATCTTCTCATTTCTCAAGTCCGAAATCGCCCTAAACCCTTTGTTTTTCAAGGATTCTTCAACCTGTGTGCAATATGTGCCCTGCTTGTCTGTGATATTGAGAACAGCAACTTGCTGTGGCGCCAGCCAGGTTGGGAATTTTCCTTCGTAATGCTCGATGAGTATGCCAATAAAGCGTTCCAACGACCCAAACAGAGCGCGATGCAGCATGACCGGGCGCTTGTGGCGATCGCCGTTCTCATCCACATATGCAATATCAAAGCGCTCAGGCAAGTTCATATCGACCTGCAAAGTGCCGCACTGCCAGTCCCGGCCGATGGCGTCGCGCAGGACAAACTCAAGTTTCGGACCATAGAATGCCCCTTCACCGGGATACAGAACGTAGTCCAGATTCATCGACGTCAGTGAATTCAGCAGAGCTCCTTCGAGCTTGTCCCAGATTTCATCGCTACCAATGCGTTTTTCCGGCCGCGTCGAAAGCTTGATAACCACTTCCTCAAACCCGAAGTCTTTGTAGATGTCCAGAACAAGGGTAACCACGTCCATGCATTCTTGTTCCATCTGGTCTTCAGTACAGTATATATGCGCATCATCTTGGGTAAAGTGGCGCACGCGCATCAGACCATGTAATGCACCCGAAGGTTCGTAACGGTGAACCTTGCCAAATTCAGCCATTCTCAAAGGCAAATCGCGGTAACTTTTAAGCCCCTGGGCAAACATCGACACAGAGCCAGGGCAATTCATGGGCTTCAATGCGAAAATACGCTCATCTTCGGTCTGTGTCGTGAACATGTTTTCACGGTAGTTAAACCAGTGACCAGATGTCTCCCACAAACTGCGATCCATGACATCTGGAGTGTTTACCTCGATATAGTCAGCTTGTTCCTGCCTCCCACGCATATACTCAAGCAGGTTTAGAAACAGTCTCCACCCTTTCGGATGCCAAAACACTGAGCCAGGCGCTTCTTCAGCCATGTGGAACAAACCGAGTTGTTTGCCGAGTTTACGATGATCTCGCTTCTCCGCCTCCTCCAAACGCTGTAAATAAAGTTTCAAATCCTTTTTAGAGGGCCATGCAGTACCGTAAATGCGTTGCAGCATTTCATTGTTAGAATCGCCGCGCCAATAGGCCCCGGCAACTTTTGTCAGCTTGAATGCTTTGAACTTTCCAGTGCTGGGAACGTGCGGACCACGGCACAGGTCAATGAAGTCACCCTGTCGATAAAAAGAAAGATCTTCATCACCAGGAATGGATTCGATAATCTCGACCTTATACTTCTCACCCATTTTTTCGAAAAGCTCCACCGCTTCTTCGCGCGATAAGATCGAACGTTCCACTTGCAGATCTTCTTTGACGATCTCTTCCATGGTTGTTTCGATGGCTGCCAAATCTTCCGGGGTGAATGGACGCTCAAAAGAGAAGTCATAGAAAAAACCATTTTCAATCACGGGGCCGATCGTAACCTGCGCATCAGGGAAGAGTCGCTGCACGGCCTGCGCCATAAGGTGGGCGCAGGAGTGGCGGATCACTTCAACTCCATCTGCATCCCGGTCAGTGACAATAGAAAGCTTTACATCAGTATCGATCGTATAGGAGGTATCGACAAGCTCTCCATCAACGCGACCAGCCAAAGCGGCCTTCGCCAGACCTGGTCCTATCGATTCTGCAACTCCAGCTACTGTGACGGGCTGATCATACTGTCGAGTGCTACCATCAGGTAAAGTGATTTGAGGCATTGCTGAAATCCGATACTAACTAATGAATCGAAAAGGCAGATTGGCTGCGATTTCACGGTGATTAATTCTTGTCAATCCAGAAGTCGCGCTGCAGCTTATGCGCTGGCGCACACCACAACGCTCACATTCGCAATTGGTAGGCACGACCAGATTCGAACTGGTGACCTCTACCATGTCAAGGTAGCGCTCTAACCAACTGAGCTACGCGCCTTTTGCTTGATCACTTAGCCAGCCAAGGAAGCAAAACTGGTATTCCCGAAAGTTTTCGGCTCAAATGGCAAGGCGGCGAGATTATACGGAATTACGCGCACACATGTCGACGAATTTGTCGGAAAAAATGTCACCAAGTCATTGCCTTAGCATCCGTTGTTTAAGCTTCGCGATGCGATCCCGGGTGGCTGCTGCTTCCTCAAAAGCGAGGTTTTTAGCTTGCTCATACATCAACGATTCCTGCTGGGAAATTTCCTTGCGGATCTCTTCCGGATCCGAAAAATCCATTTTTCCATCAGCATTCGCTGTCTCGGCCACCGAGCGACCCGAACGCCGAGAGTCTGACCCCTGTTTGGCATAGGCGCCCTCCATAACATCCAGGATGCGCTTGGTCACCCCTTTCGGCGTAATGCCGTGTTCGCGATTGTAAGTGAGTTGCGTATCACGTCTCCGATTAGACTCATCCATCGCTCTTTGCATCGATCCGGTGATGGCATCTGCATACAGAATTGCCTTGCCATTTAGATTTCGCGCTGCCCTGCCAATAGTCTGAATCAACGAACGTTCAGATCGAAGAAACCCTTCTTTGTCTGCGTCGAACACAGCCACGAGAGAAACTTCTGGAATGTCAAGTCCTTCCCGTAGCAGATTAATACCCACCAGCACATCGAAATTACCCAGCCTGAGGTCCCGCAAAATTTCAGACCTCTCTACCGTATCGATGTCTGAATGCAGATAGCGAACCCGTATGCCATGTTCCGCAAGATAATCGGTCAGATCTTCAGCCATTCGCTTGGTCAGGACAGTGACAAGAACGCGTTCGTGATGTGCCACGACCCTGTTGACCTCGGACAACAAATCATCAACTTGAGTTGAGGCTGAGCGCACCTCTAATTCCGGGTCAACCAGCCCAGTTGGACGAACCACCTGCTGTACCTGCTGTCCTTCATGCTCATTTTCGTATGGGCCGGGAGTGGCAGACACAAAGATAATTTGAGGGGTCAGCGACTCCCACTCTTCAAATCGTAAGGGGCGATTGTCCAACGCTGATGGCAAGCGAAAACCATACTCAACCAACGTTTCCTTACGCGATCGGTCTCCCTTATACATCGCCCCTAACTGCGGTATCGAGACATGCGACTCATCTGCGACGACCAAGGCGTTTTCCGGCAGATAGTCGTAAAGCGTAGGCGGAGGCTCTCCGGCAACCCTTCCCGACAGATAACGCGAGTAATTCTCTATGCCGTTGCAGTAGCCCAATTCCTGAATCATCTCCAGGTCAAATTTGGTTCTCTGCTCAAGTCGCTGCGCTTCAACCAGTCGATTATTGCCCTGCAACTGCGAGAGGCGCTCCTTAAGCTCATATCGAATGTCATCCAGCATGCCTAACAGCTTTTCTCGTGGGGTGACGTAATGAGACTTTGGAAAGACGGTGAGCCTCGGCACCTCCTTGATCAGTGCACCGGTCAAAGGGTCGAAATAAGACAGTTTCTCGATCTCATCATCAAACAGCTCGATTCGGATCGCATTACGCTCCGATTCAGCGGGGTAAATGTCGATAACATCTCCCCGCACTCGGTAAGTAGCTCTTCTTAACTCCATATCATTGCGTGTGTACTGAAGATCCGTGAGCCGCTTCAGCAATTTTCGCTGATCCATCCGATCACCACGATCGAGGTGCACTACCATCTGCAAATAGGAGCCCGGATCCCCCAAACCATAGATAGCCGACACAGTGGCGACAACAATAACATCCTGACGCTCGAGAAGCGCTTTTGTTGCCGACAGCCTCATTTGCTCTATGTGATCATTGATAGAAGCGTCTTTTTCAATGTAAAGATCGGACGATGGCACATACGCTTCAGGCTGGTAGTAATCATAGTAGGAGACAAAATATTCCACCGCATTGTTGGGGAAAAACTCTTTGAACTCACCGTAGAGTTGCGCAGCAAGCGTTTTGTTCGGCGCCATGACAAGCGTTGGGCGCTGTACCGTCTCGATGACATTGGCAATAGTGAACGTTTTCCCCGAGCCGGTAACGCCGAGTAAGGTCTGGGCGTGGAGCCCATCGGCCAAGCCCTCGACCAGCTTCGCGATGGCCGCTGGCTGGTCGCCGGCAGGCTTGAACTTGGATTCAAGGGTGAATAATTTTGACATCGTTCTACTGTTACTCATTGAGCAAAAACAGACTGCTCAAGCCATCTAGCCAATTAAGCCCTGAGAGACAAGAAGGACACTACCATTCCGGGCGACCTACGCCGCCGAGGTTGACCGACTTATATTTTCTCATTAGACTACGCGCCTGTTGTGGGATTCGGTCACCCAACGAGCCACAACGGCTGGCGAGGTGCTTCGGATCACACGGAAAAGGTGACTCCGCTGCCCAATAGCTCAATGGTAGAGTAGGTGACTGTTAATCACTTGGTTCCTGGTTCGAGTCCAGGTTGGGCAGCCATTTTCCACAGTCTTCTCCATTCTGACTTCTCTTTCACCAGTGGGCGTTCGTTTGCGACGGCCAGCAACTCACCCTCTGACGCTTCCGTCCGTTTTACTCTGGCTCAGCGCTGACCTCGTGATTCCACGTTGCCCGCGCGCGATATCAGTAGTTTCATTCCAAAGATTTAAGGTATAGTTAAAGTTGAACACGGCGCACCGGAGAAAGCTTTATGATTCGTTCACTGTTTACAGCACTGATACTGAGTATTGGTGCAGCGGCATTCGCTCAGGACAACCCCGTTGTGGTGATGGAGACA
>JASMER010000041.1:7478-11983 GCA_030752195.1 Gammaproteobacteria bacterium | reverse complement strand
TGCTTAACGATGCCAAGTTTGCGACAAGATTATGAAGCAGAGGCGACTCTATTCCGTCATCATTGGTAACAAGAATCCGATAATCTTGAGAAAATACGTTATAACAAAAAGATACGGTTATTATTAGTGTGGCTAATACTGTGAGTCTTCTCGTGTTGGTTCGATCCATTATTTTTCCTGTTATATTTTAGTTTTAAAGGAAGTCTTCCAATTATGGAGAGAAAGTATGAGGAATACCTTAACAGGAAATCTCGTTATGTGCGCTGTATTGACGATGATTTCGTCCACTCTTAACGCTCAGCAAAATAACCTAGCATACGCTGTTGCTTGGAAACAGACGGCAGCGGAACATGCTGCGCTCTATTACCAAGGTTTCAATATTGCCAGAATGCAGGTGGAAGCAGCATTGTCAAAACGATCTGATTTTGGGAAGCCATTAGCGATCATATCAGATGTAGACGAAACCCTGCTGCTCTCAAATTCTTACTGGGGCTACATGGTAGCTTCAGGAAATGATTTTTTTAACGACGCTGAATGGGACAACTGGGTCGAAGAAGATCTTTTTACACCAAGCCCAGGGTCGGTCGAATTCGCTGAATTTTGTCGACTGAATGATGTGGATATCTTTTTCGTTACAAATAGAAATCAAGGTGTATCTACGTTTGATCTAGCGAGAAGAAATCTTCAGACAGCAGGATTTGGACCGGTTGAAAGTGATCATTTGATAGTCCTTAGGGAATCATCAAACAAAGAAGTAATTCAGCAACAGATTATGCAGGACTATGAGGTGGTCGTTTTGTTAGGAGATAACCTTAATGACTTTTCTCGAGATTACTACGTAACAGATGTAGATGAGCGTAGATTGTTAGCAAGTGAAAACAGACGAAATTTTGGTGCAAAGAACATCATATTCCCTAACCCGACGGATGGTCATTGGATAAGGGCGATCTTTGGTGAATCAGAGCCGCCAGCAAGCAACACCAATAGAGAAATGCTGCATTCTGCTGCATCTCGCTCTGCTTGGCAGAAAGCACAGAACTAGTACGAGAAAGCCATATGCCGTGGGTAAAAGTCCCACGCAGGGATTAGCTTTTGACTATCAGCCTTTTGGCAATCTGACCTAAGAAATGGATGCAAATATGACGCTTAGTTATGCTAGTGTACATGGAAGGACACCGGTTCTTGTCGGCATCGGTCAACAAATGGAGTGGGGGAGATCGCCGGCGGAAAGTTTGTCACCCATGGGGATTGCTGCCGCTGCCGGCGCTGCAGCACTCAGGGATACCGGAGCCGCTGAGCGGGTGAGTGAGACGCTTGACGCTTTAGTGTCCATAAGAATCTTTCCCGACTCCTGGAATCGACCTCGTTCACCGAATCCATTCGGACGTGCCGAAAATCCGCCCTACGCGATTGCATCTCGATTAGGCCTGAATCCTGAGCTAGGCGTTTATGGCAATGTCGGGGGTAATACTCCTCAGAAATATATCAATGAGATGGCCTCTCGGATTGCGGACGGTGAGCTTAAACTGGCTATGGTAGTGGGTGGAGAGGCGCTGAAGACTGCTCAACTCGCGCGCCGCGAAAATCTTTCGCTTAACTGGCAGGAATCAGATAGTCGACCCTTTGAAGACAGAGGTATTGGTGAGTCGCTGGCCACAGCCCACGAATTTGCCCACGGTCTGGGGGTGCCTATTCAGACTTATCCGCTGTTCGAAAGCGCCCTCAGGGCACAAGCGGGCCATAATCTGGAAACCCATCTCGATGCCATGGCCAAGATGATGAAACCTTTTAATGCGGTAGCGGCGGGGAATCCCTTCGCTAGCTATGCAGCACCACGTTCAGTCAGCGAACTTGCCACGGTAACAGATGAGAATCGATTCATCTGTCTGCCTTACCCCAAGTGGCTTAACGCCATGGATGGCGTCAATCAGGGAGCGGCGGTCATTCTGACATCTGTAGACCACGCCAGAGCACTGGGGATAAATCCAAAAAAGTGGGTCTTTCTGCATGGGTGCAGTGAAGCTAACGAGCAGATTCTGGTGTCTGAGCGAGTCAACTACACCAGCTCGCCGGCCCTTGGACTGAACGCCCGCCAGGCCCTCAACATGGCAGGTAAAACACTGGATGAGATTGATTACTTTGACATCTACTCCTGCTTTCCTGCCGCAGTCGCAATCGCCTGTGATGAATTAGGCTTAGACCGACAGGACCAACGCGGCCTCACGGTAACAGGTGGTCTGCCGTTTTTCGGTGGTCCGGGCAATAATTACTCGATGCATGCTATCGCCAGCATGGTAGAGCGACTTAGGAAAGAGCCCGGGGCCTACGGTCTGGTCACTGCCAATGGGGGATACCTCACCAAGCATGCCAGCGGGGTCTATTCCTGTGAGCCGTACAACGAACCCTGGCAGTTGCCTGATTTTCAATCGCTTCAGTCGGACGTGGATGGTCTGAAGTATCCCCGTTTCACGGAAAGGCCCGCAGGGCAGGCAATCATTGAGGCCTATACAGTTGCGTTCAGTAAGGGAGAGCCGAGCAGGGCGATTATTATTGGTCGTCTTACGGCTAACGATGAGCGGTTTCTTGCTAATTCGATAGCTGACCCAGAACTGTTGCGCAGATTTGTTGACAATGACCAAGTTGGCCGTCTCGGAATGGTGCGTGCGGCCCAAGAGACCGACGGCGAAACTAACATTTTTGTGCCGCAGTGAAGCCGCTCTCAGCGTTTCGTGCCTGCTGTGGGCCGAGCGCAGTCAGAAGTCTGGTGGACCCAGCGGGCTGACTTCACAGTTCTCACGCTCAACAGTCCAGCTCAGGTTGGTGAGGAACCATTGACCCTGCTGTTTGATCAGTTGAAAAGAATCAATGCCGCAGTGGGAGAAAGAGCCGTTGACATGAAAGTCATAAGGGGCCCAGAACGTGGCGATATCGCGTCTGATCAATATGGTCGGGTTCCAGGCCCGTTCAAGTAAGGCCGGCCCTTCTCCGCCGAGGTTGTCCAACAACTGTTTATGGTTCTGAATGCGAATTTGTGCTGTTCCTTGATTGGAAACTGAAGTGGAAATATTTAAGGATCCGGGCAACGTGATGCTTGCCAGAAGCGCTCGGTCACGTTCGGCCAGCGCCTGAAAGAATTGGTTGACCGTGTTCTGGACTGACTGCTCCTCGGAACTTTGAGCGGTGGCTGGTCCGTTGCATATGGCAAGACCGAAGCCGACAGAGAAGGCCAGCACATGGCGCAGCCAGATCTTTCGAAAAGGTTTTCCGTCGATTGGGGTGTTGCCGCGCTTCATCGTGTTTCCCTCTCAAGTGCTGCTTAAACACTCGTTTCGCCGAAGATACTCTCCGCGCGTGAAAAGTGCTATAACCATTTGCGATTTACACTGATGCCAAATGTTCGTCTGGGCACGAATGTATTTTCGCAGACCGCAGAGCTCGGGCCGCTCCACCCCGGAAGTCTTTGGGTCCTCCGCGTTTTTCAGCTCTGAACCTGCAAAGATGAAGCGTATCCATCGAGAGATCATACCATGAGCTTTGAAGAACCAGCCGTTGTGGCTAATACGGGTTTTGCGCTGAGCCCAGAGCAGCTGAAAGCTTTTTCCGACCAGGGTTTTCTGAAAATAGATTTTGGATTCGATCAGCAGCTTTTGGATCAGATCGTTGCAGAGGTTCAGCCTCTTTACGGGTCAGCCTATGAAGAAAACCCGCTGTCGGTAACACGACATCAGGATGGCTGGAAACAGGTCGACGCAGTGCGCCAACTGGCTGTGCATGACAGTGTGTTAAGTGCTTTGCGCATGCTCATGGATCGTGAGCCCCTGCCCTTCCAGACATTGAATTTCCCGGTAGGCACATCGCAATATCCCCACTCGGACAGTATTCACTTCCATACCGTCCCGGCCGGCTTTATGGTAGGCGTCTGGGTCGCGTTCGAAAAAATTGACGCGGACAATGGCCCCTTAATTTACTATCCCCAAAGCCACAAGCTCCCTTATTACTCAATGCAGGATTTAGGTTTGGGGCCGGGTTATTCGAATTACCACGCCTATGAACTACGTATTCAGGATCTTATTGCAGAGCATGGGCTGCAGCCAGAACTGGGCATACTTGAGAAAGGGGAAGCGATTATCTGGCACGCGAATCTACTTCATGGTGGTGCCGACCGGAAAGATATCACTCGCAGCAGGCACTCGCAGGTAACGCATTATTTTTTTGAAAATTGCCGATATTACACGCCGATGGAAAGCCGGCCCGGCAAACTCCGCTATCGCGAACCGTTTCGTATTCCCAGTCGTTCTGATTTTTCCCTACCGCCAGATATCAGCACCCGACCCTTGCCATTCCGTGCCGTGGCCAAATTGTTGCGCAGTCTTGGGCTGCATAATTGACAAAACCTGTTGAGGAAACCACTTCGCATGAGTTCCCAGGACTGTTTGCTGCGTGTTGATCATGCCAGCTGCCGAATCAATCGACAGTCGCAGTTACGTGTTACTGATTTTTCATTG
>JASMER010000041.1:0-7468 GCA_030752195.1 Gammaproteobacteria bacterium | reverse complement strand
AGGGTGAGCATTGGTGTCTGTTTGGTGGTAACGGAGCTGGGAAGACTTTGCTAGCGAACTTGATCGCCGGTAAGCGACTCGAATCGGGTAAATATGTCACGTATCGAGAAGGGCTGGATCCAGGCCGCGATATTGTGATGGTTTCCTTTGAAGAGCAGCAACGCCTGTGGCAGCGAGACAACAGGCTTGATATGAGCGAATACAGTGATCGCGCCAAAGATCCGGGGACTACGGTGATGCAGCTGTTGCGCTCAGGCCTTGCTTCGGATGATGGCTTGTCTGATGCTTATGAATCGATCGTAGATCAGCTGGATCTCAAGAAGCTACTGTATCAGGGGATCCGGTTTCTCTCATCTGGCCAGATCAGGCGAGCGCTTATTGGCAGGGCACTTATCGCTGCAGTTGGCGACGCGCGCAAGCTTATTGTGCTCGATGACCCCTTGGAGAGCATAGACAATGCATCAAGGCAACGAATTATTGATTGCATTGAATCGCTTCGCGAATCGGGTTTCAGCAGCCTGCTGCTGTGCCGTCGACACCGCGACATCCTGCCCGGTACTACGCACCTCGCATTGCTTGAAAATCTGGAATTGACGAGACAGGGCCCGCTTGCAGAGGTCCTTGACACCCAGCATTTTCGAGAGCGGATGGCCCGGCCCCCTGAATTGCCGGATAGCCTGCCGCTAGCTGAAGTTCCTGAGATGCCCTCATCCGCTTCGTCCACAGTGATTATCGATCTCGAGGATATTCATGCTTACTATGGCGACAAACGGGTCCTAGAATCTGTGACCTGGCGCATGACGAACTTCCACCACACGTTGATTGAGGGGCCCAACGGATGCGGCAAGTCAACTTTGCTCAGTCTGATTTGCGGAGAGAATCATATGGCCTATGGCCAGCAGGTGCGGCTGTTCGGAAAGCAGAGAGGAAGTGGCGAGACAGTGTGGGAAATCAAGTCCCGATTCGGGCTGGTGGGTAACGAGCTGCATAACAAGTATGTAAAAGGCTGGAGAGCTCTGGATGTAGTGGTGAGCGGTCTTTATGATTCTGTTGGCCTCTACGACGACAGCGTTGCCAGCGACCGGGCTGTTGCGAGAGAGTGGCTCGCTTGTCTTGGCTTGGCTGATTATGAGGCCCGCTACTATCATGAACTGTCATTCGGTCAGCAGCGTCTGGTGCTCCTCGCCCGCGCGATGGTGAAAAGCCCTGCTGTCCTGATCCTAGATGAGCCCTGTGTGGGTCTGGACGATTACCATCGGCAGCTGATTCTCGGGGTTCTCGACCTGATTGCCAGCCAGACTCGCACGCGGTTGATCTATGTCAGCCATGTCTCCGAAGAGCGGCCTGCCTGCATCAATCAGCGGCTGGAGTTCGTGTCCGTCGGAGAGCATAGTCACAGCGTGGTGCAGCATGACCTGTGATAGGCCGGTTGCCTGATAGGAATTGGCGGAAACAGCATGCTTGTAATTAACATCGAAAGATACCCCAAATGAACATTACTATTCTTACGAATCGTGATCTTGCCAGTTGTTTCGCGCTGAATCGTTTGATCCCCGGATTGGCTGAGCATCAAGTGACAGTGTTCCTCTCTTCGCGGGTCGGCAGCAAACCTCTGGCCCTCCCTTTGCAGCATCTGAAATTTGTCGAACAGGATCTATTAAATGGTCTGATTGCGCCCCTGTTGGATTCTGGCGCCTTAGGTCGCGCGCGCGTTGGTCAAGCTCTTTTCAGCTTCGAGCAGCTGGCAGAGCGGGTCATTGGAGGTGTGAGTACTCTGAATGCGATTAATGATGCTGCCGGGTACGAGCGTTACGCGGAGTCAAAACCGGATTTGGTCTTGTCCGTGCGTTATGGAGTGATTCTTCGTGACCCTGCTATTTCGTTGCCCAAGCACGGGGTGCTGAATCTTCATTCTGGCTTATTGCCTGACTATAAAGGCGTTATGGCTACATTTTGGGCATTGTTGAATAAAGAGTCCGAAATAGGAACAACTCTGCATTTTATAGAAGACAGCTCGATAGATACGGGCAGCATCGTGACGACAACACGACTTCCCGTTCAGCCTGATCGCTCATATTTTTGGCATGTCCTGTCGCTTTACGAGTTAGGCTGTGCTCGCATTCTGGATGCGGTCGAGGTGCTGGACCGTGGTCTCGCTCTCGAGCGTCATGCACAGCCTGATAGCGGCAATTATTTCAGTTTTCCTGATCAGTCGGCGCTGACACTATTTGCCGAGCAGGGCGGGCGTCTCTTCGAGCCAGATGAAGTGTTGAGCGTGATGCGGCAGTTTATCGGTGCGGACGGAGTGGCTGAGTGAATCGGTGCCTGCTTCCAGACTCCGACAAGACAATGGCAGAATTTGCGCTTGAACTTATGATAGTGTAGCTGTGACTGTCGTGGTCTGCCGCGGACCCCATTTGATGGAACGTCGCTTTGAGCTTGCGAATACAAGATAAAACAACAAGACACAGAGAATCTCACGATACCACTGCTTCGGCTACTTGCCGGCGCTCGTGAAACTGGCAGGGGTGTCAGCATCCATAGGAGAGGAAGAGCATACGTTGTCAGGCGAAACCGACCTCGGTAAATTACTTTTTGAGTTGGACCCTATTTTGCTTGATGGGGTTTATGTTTTCTGCACGGTCACAGATCCAATGTCGGAGAGTCTGCCTCGGCTGAAACCGCTGGCAAGCTTTAGTGAAGAAGAAGGGCTGAGTCTCCTTATCTCTCAGGAGCAGGCGCATGCAGAGGGCTTGGACTATCAAGGCGTGTTCAAAGGCATCACGCTCCGTGTGCATTCCAGCCTTGATGCGGTCGGACTCACCGCAGCGGTCTCCTCCCTTCTGGCTGATCGCGGAATACCGGCTAACGTCATTGCTGCCCGCTACCATGATCATGTTTTTGTGCCACAAGGAAAAGCCTCTGAAGCACTCGAGCTATTGCAGGCTATGGTAGGTCACAAATCCGATCCAACTTTAACTCACAGAGGATATTCAAAATGATCCAAAGCACACTGCGTTCGATCGGTCTCCTGACTTTGCTGCTTGGCGTCTCAGTCTCTGTTTCAGCCCAAACGCGGCAGACACTCGAGGTTGAGGGTTTGCAGCAGTCGGTGGAGATCCTCAAAGATAAGTGGGGGATCTCTCATATCTACGCGGAAACGGAGCACGACCTGTTTTTTGCGCAAGGCTACAGTGCTGCACGTGATCGTCTTTTTCAGTTTGAAATTTGGCGGGCGAGAGCCACTGGCACTATGGCAGAGATTCTCGGACCCAAGGCGGTAGAGCGGGACCATGGTGCTCGCCTGTTCAGATTTCGTGGTGCGATGGGAGAAGAGTTGCAGCACTACCATCCCAATGGTGTCGATATCATTGGTGCTTTCGTGCACGGTGTAAACGCCTTCATCGATCAGATTATGGAAAATCCAGAGGATCTTCCTTTGCCATTCAAATTGCTGGGTATTGAACCAAAGCACTGGACAGAAGAAGTCGTGATCTCCCGTCACCAAGGGTTGCTGGGCAACATCGGTTTGGAAGTGAACGTCGGACGTGCTGTCTGCTCCATTGGCGAGGAGCGAGTTCGCGAACTGCAGTACTTTCACCCCCATCAGCCTGATCTGAGTCTTGACCCCATGATCGACTGCGACTCGCTACTTCAGAATGACGTCCTGCGTTTGTACAACGCCTACAGGCGGAACATTCGCTTCGAGCCGACAGATATTGTTGTAGTATCTGCTCGTAACGAGTCAATCGCATACGAGCAGTTAGCTGCGACGCTGAATATGGAATCAGAATTGGCCCAGCGATTTGATCTGGATGACATTGGCAGTAACAACTGGGTTGTCAGCGGGGATCTGACTCAGGATGGTTGGCCGATGATGGTTAATGATCCTCACCGGGCTCAGTCTTCGCCATCGCTTCGCTATTGGGCGCATCTGGTCGGGCCGGGATGGAACGTGATTGGCGGGGGCGAACCGACGATACCTGGGATCTCTATTGGTCACAACGAGTATGGGGCCTGGGGTCTTACAGTGTTCAACACCGATGGTGAAGATTTACTTGTCTACGAAATCAACCCTGATAACCCCAATGAGTATCGCTATAACGGTCAGTGGGAATCTATGTCCGTTATCGAGGAAAGTATCCCTGTGCGTGGTCAGACCCCCGAAGTCGTCCAGTTGAAATACACCAGACACGGGCCGGTAGTCTTTGAGGACGCTGAAAAACATCTCGCTTATGCGGTCCGACCTGCCTGGATGGAATTCGGTGGGGCGCCCTACCTGGCATCGCTGAGAATGGATCAGGCCGAGAGTTGGGAAGAATTTCGTGAAGCGTCAAACTATAGCAACATTCCCGGCGAGAATATGATCTGGGCGGATCGCAATGGAAATATCGGATGGCAGGCAGTGGGTATTGCGCCGATCCGAAGAAACTTCAGCGGGATGGTGCCAGTGCCCGGCGACGGTCGCTATGAATGGGATGGCTACTTGCCCATCAAAGCCAAACCTAATGATTTGAATCCTCAGCGTGGTTTCATTGAAACTTCCAACAGTAACTATACGCCGCCAGACTTCGAATTTCTTGATGCGATCGGTTACACGTGGACAGACCCGTATCGCTGGGCCCGTGGCAGCGAGGTATTGGCGTCCGGCCGCAAATTCAATATGTCAGATATGATCGCCCTCCAGCATGATTACCTGTCTATCCCTGCACGCAGTCTTGTCCCTTTTTTCAAGGATTTACGTGCAGCCGATCCGCAGGTGGAGCAGGCCCGTCAATTGCTACTCGACTGGGATTTTGTGCTCGATCGTGATTCCGTAACTGCGGGTATTTACGTGGCGTTCGAGCGTCAGTTGCTTGACAACATCAACGCGCTGAAAGTCCCCGCCGAAGCACAGGATTTCCTCACTGTCGGGATGAAAACGGCGATCGATATGCTGCTGGCACCGGATGGGGATTTTGGTCCCGATCCGCTAATTGGGCGTGATGAATTTCTACTGCGAACCCTGGCTGAGGGTGTAGCCATTCTGCGCGAAAAGCTAGGTCCAAATACAGAGGACTGGGTCTACGGTCAGGCTAATTATAAGCATGCGCTGATTCGTCACCCGCTCAGTTCAGCGGTCAGCGAGGAATTGAGGGCACAGCTAGACGTTGGGCCGGCCCCGAGAGGGGGTAACAGTTTCACTCTGGGCAATACCGGCAGCGGCGACAACCAAACTTCCGGCGCCTCCTTCAGGATATTCGTAGATACTCGGGATTGGGACAATACCCTCGGGATGAATGCGCCCGGACAGTCGGGGGACCCAAATAGCCCACTATATGATAACCTTTTTGAACTCTGGGCTAACGATCAGGTCTTCCCCGCGTTCTATTCAAGAGAGAAGATAGAATCCGTGCTGTTTGAAACACTGGAGTTGACTCCGGCGAATTGATCACTCTTCAGGGTTGACTCAGTGGCTCCAGGATCAGGCCGGCGCGAAGCTTCAGCAGTCTACTGTGGAAGCGCCGTCTGACGCTAATTGTTCTGAACCAGCGGTCTGCTCTGCGTATGCATGCACTTCGATCGTCAGATGCGCGATACCATGATGTTTCCCGATCAGCTGCCTGTAATAGTCAGGCGGCTGAGGTGCGCTGGACACGATGGTGACGAGTGCAGCCTGAAGACCGGATCCAATTGACCATAGGTGAAAATCCACGACTCGGTGCTCTCCGGATGCTTCTATCAGATTGCTGATGGTCTCTATAGTCCCATCAGATTCCTGCATGTCCAACAGGATGGCACTGGTGCTCTTCAGTAATGCATAGGACCAGCGTGCGACGAGGAGGGCGCCGACCAGGCCCATAACTGGATCCATCCAGAGTGCGCCAAAGTATTTGCCAGCGAGCAGGGCCGCGATCGCCAGCAGCGAGGTTAAGGCATCAGCTAGGACGTGCAGATAGGCCGCTTTCAGATTGTGATCGTGCTCATGGTGATGATGATCGGGCCCATGGGCATGCTCATGCTCATGCTGGTCCCCCAGGATAAAGACTGAGGCACCGTTCACAACCAGACCAACCGTGGCGATCGCGATCGCTTGGTTGAATGCAATGTTTATCGGGTTTAACAGTCGCTGGCAGCTTTCCCAGGCCATCAGCAGGGCAAAAAGGGCCAACAGAATCGCACCGGTATAGCCCCCAAGTGTATTTACCTTACCAGTACCAAAGCTGAAGCGGTCACTGAACGCATGCCGACGGGCATAGACATAAGCAAAAGCATTGACTGACAAAGCGACTGCGTGTGAACCCATGTGCAGACCGTCAGCGAGCAGCGCGATCGATCCATAGGCAATACCAGCTGTAATCTCTACTGCCATCATGCCTGTGGTCAGGGCTATTACGATGAACGTTCTCAGCTCCCCTGGACGTTTCCTTTCCTGACCAAAGCCGTGTGAGTGGGCCCATCGGGCCAGAATCTCTTCTTTCATCCTGTTAGCTTATACCACGCTCTCTGCCCACACAAAAACGAGCAGGGGCTGTGAGACAGCGGCTTGCAGGGAAATACGGTATCTCGTTCACGTGTTTGGTATGATTGTTTCACGTTGAAATATGATAGTTGGAGAATTTATGAAGACACAAATACTGGGTTCCCTGCTGCTCGTTTTAGCCGGACAATTAGCGTTAGCCGTTGAAGAGACACCCTCTGCCTTGCAGGAGATCAATAACTTCCGTCAGTACAGTGAGTCTTTCGCCAGTTCTGGACAACCCACCGAAGCCCAACTACAGTTGGTTGCAGACGAGGGGTTTGAGCGGATTGTATATATTGCGTTTACCAATAATCAGAATGCTTTGCCTGATGAAGACCAAATCGTGAAACGACTGGGGATGGAGTACATGCAGGTGCCCGTGGATTTCTCTAATCCGCTACCCGATGATTTTTACGCGTTCGCGGACTCAATGCAGCGCAATACCGATAAAAAGACCTTGTTGCATTGTCAAGTGAACGCTCGGGCGACTGCTTTCAGTTTTTTGTATCGCGTCCTTTTTGAAGACGCTCCAATTGCCGAAGCTAAAGCCGACATGAATACAGTGTGGCAGCCTAATGAAGTCTGGCGCGATTTTATTTTCGAGGTCTTGGCAGAAAATGACCGGGATCCTAACTGCGAGACTTGCGACTGGACGCCTCCCCCTCCCCGGCAGTGACCGAATCGATTGGCCCTGTAGATGATTAAAGGCTTGCATCACAACGCCTACCGCTGCCGCGATTCAGAAGAGACGCGCCGGTTCTATGAAGAGTTTCTTAGCCTACCTCTTGTGCAAGCTTTTGAAATCTCGGTAACCAAGTCTGGGCGTGACAGCAGGGTGCTGCACAGTTTTTACCGGATGGAAGATGGCTCATTTCTCGCATTCTTCGAAGAGCCAGAAGCGCCTTTTGATTTCAAGGCCCAACGGGATTTTGACTTGCATATTGCACTGGAAGTGAGTGCTGACTA
>JASMER010000040.1 GCA_030752195.1 Gammaproteobacteria bacterium | reverse complement strand
CTGACAAACCTCGCGCTTGACCCTGCCTACAGCGACAAACTTCTCGAGCTGAGAACAGAGCTTGACCGCTGGCTTTCCGGTTTTGATGACATGGGGATGATGCCAGAACCCGACCTGATTAATGAGATCTGGCCGGGCATGGAGCAGCCTGTCACCAGTAGCCCGACAGCATCCCGTCAATTCGGCAGGATCGTCCTTTCGAGCTTCACTCCCGGCGCCAATATTGGTTACCAGATACTTGGCCCCGAGAAAAATTTTGGCAGTACCTGGCAGGTCTACACAGAACCACTGGAACTGTTACCCGGCATGCGACTGATAGCCATTGCTCACCGCATTGGCTATCAGCCCAGCTCGATGATTGAGCTTGACGCGAGTGCCCGATAATTCTTGCAGGAAGCCAAAGGTTTTCGCCGCCTGATCCGAAGTTTTTGCCCGCCGGCTTTTAGGCTTTTCAGAAACTTCCCAAAGGCTTTTCGTGAGCTCTCCAGAATCCCAGGTTTCCTGGGCTCGGGAGTTGCTTTCTGTGGGTAGGCTTGCCGATGAGAACAGATCGACCAACCGATTATTGAAAGATCGACTAAAATCGGACGTAAGCAGTGGTAAGGCGATTGCGCAGTAGCGTTGCTGCTAGGACCTCGCTGACGAATGATTATCCCAGACCAGTAGCTGGTTATTTGCCGGCATGCTCAGATCCTGCTTTAGCCGCAGCCCGGCGCGCTGAGCGAGCGCATTGATCCATTCGAAATCTCTGATCCCGCTGAGTGGGTTTCTTTCCTTTAACCATTGATCAAAACTGGCATTGCTAGTCGCCGTGAATGCGCCCCCATATTTGAACGGGCCATATGCAAGCAGCTGCGCCTGCGCATTCATGTGGTCAGGGATTTCAACAAACAAGTTTTCAACGGAATTTTCCGACATGATGTGCAGCGAATTCGCGGTGAAAACGGCATCATAACGGCCGCAGGCCCAGGGCCGGTGGTCGACGTCGAGCCTGATCGGTTTGGGAAGGTTCTCCAGTGAAGCATGAACAATCCTGCGCGCAAGGCTATCGAGATTACTGGCCACATCAGAGGAGTGCCAGGTCAGATCGGGCAGCGATTGCGCGAAGTAAAGCGCATGCTGGCCAGTGCCGCCACCGATTTCAAGCACTGATCGGCAGCCTGTCAGCAGCGTTTTGAGTTGCTCCAGAATCGGATCTTTATTGTTCTCACACGCCTGGCTGAAGGGAAAGCCTGATTCGATAGTCATTAAGCAGCCTCAGGCTTTGGCGCCCACCCTGACAGGCGTCATGCGGCGCTCTTTTCGCGCTTGAATACCAATTTACTGTCCGAGGATTCTCCCTGATCGAAGTGATAGCCATCAACATCGAAACCAGTCAGCAGTTCTGGGGTTGTCAGCCGGTTTTTAATGATATAGGCAGCCATCTGGCCGCGGGCTTTTTTAGCGAAGAAGCTAATTATCCGATACTTGCCGTTAGACCAGTCCTTGAATACCGGCGTGATAATCTCAGCGTTGAGCAATTTTGTGTCAATGGAGTTGAAGTACTCATTGGAAGCGAGGTTGACCAGTGTGTTGATTTTGGCGGCACGGGAATCAAATTCCTTATTCAGGTTTTTGGTGAGTTTGTCACCCCAGAACTCGTAAAGGCTCTGAGCGCCGTTAGAGGCAAACTTCCGTCCCATCTCCAAGCGGTAGGCCTGCATTAGGTCAAGCGGTCTCAGGATGCCGTACAGGCCAGACAGAATGCGCAGGTGTTTCTGGGCGAAATTGAGATCGGTGCTGCTGAATTTTTCCGCCTGTAGTCCAAGATATACATCACCTCTGAACGCAAATATTGCCTGTTTGGCGTTGTCTAAATCAAAGGGGGTGCGCCAGTTGGCGAAGCGCAGATGATTTTCATCAGCAAGCTTTGAGCTGATGTTCATTAGCTCGGACAGGTCGTCAGGTCCCAGCTTCCTTAGATCTTTGATGAGTGCTCGGGATTCTTTCAGAAACTCTGGTTGTGAAAACTTGCGAGTTTTAGCCTTGTTTTCGAAGTCCAGAGATTTGGCGGGTGAGACCACAACTAGCATAGGGACTATTCCTGATTATCAAATTCCAGCCACCAGTTCAGCGGCGTTGTTCCGTCTTCGGGGTCATATACATTGCCATAATACCAAACGGTATCCGAGAACTTTTCGCTGGCGCGGTTTAACAGTGTTTCGATTTCAGCAAACCCCAGCGAAACGTGAACGCTGTATACCAGTGCCCGCTCAGCCTGAAGATCGAGCGAGCCACCGAACTTTTCTATCGCTGAGGTCAGAAACTCTTCAAGCGCTTCGAGACGATGCTTACGAAACAGCCTGACGCACAGATTACCGCTGCGCCTCTCCAGCTCATATTCAGCAGTTGACGGATTAATAACCTTCAGAATGTCACCTGCGGCCAAATTCCGCGCGAGCAGCGGTGATTTCAGTAGCCGTACCCGATCGGTGCCGCCGTCCAGCAATTCCGCCTGCAGGCTTTCGAAAACCGGCTCTCCTTCTGCATTCAGGCCTGCCAGGAAGGGCAGCTCCAACTTGTTGGCGACTGTTTCTATCATAGGAAAAGCAACAGAGAGTAGAATGATCGCAAAGCAATAGACAAAGGCGCCTATGATAGAGCGACTGCAGAAATTTGCTAAGGTTTTGAGCCGAATTCGCTACATATTGCTGCTGCTGGCCGGGGCTTGTGCCGTATTGGTACTGCTCAGTCTGATAGACAATCCCTGGCTTTCCGATGACCGCTGGCTGCTCTACAGTTTCATGGGTTTTCTGTGGGTGCTTATGCTGTACACAGTAAGCCAGGTATTTGCGCGCCTTCCGCCGCCGGTTGAGAGCGCTGAGAACTGGCGGCAGCGCCTGTCATACCGATTGCATCGGGGCATGATGTGGTTAATGGCTATGCTGTTTCTGAGTCTCAGCGTGTCTTTGATTCTGCTCAGCTACCAGCTGCTACGCGTGTCATTTATGTAGGTTTTTCGGGGGTTGTGGCATTATGGCGCAGCGCCGAGCACGTTATGAATAAGTTCATTTTTCTCATCGATCAAACAAGTGACAGACTGGGGAAAGCTGTTTCCTGGCTGGCGTTGTTGATGGTTCTGGTGATAGGGCTGATAGTGATCTTGCGCTATGCGTTTCAGATCGGCTCCATTGCACTGCAGGAGTCGGTGTTCTACTTGAACGCCATGCTTTTTAGCTGTGGAGCGGCATTTACCCTCAAAGAGCAGCGCCACGTTCGGGTTGATGTCATTTATACCCGGCTGCCACCTCGCGGCCGTGCCCTGATTGATTTATTTGGTACGACTATTTTCCTCTCGCTCAGCACTGGGTTTATTGTCTGGGCCAGCTGGGATTACGTTGCGCTGGCCTGGCGGATTCGGGAAGGTTCTGCAGAATCCAGTGGACTGCCTTTTGTTTATGTTTTGAAAACTGCGCTGCTCCTGCTGCCAGCATTGTTATTTATACAGGGTTTCGCTGAAGCCGTGAGGGCCTATAGCGTACTGAGGGACAGCGCTGAAACGCAATCAAAAGCTTGCCGACCATGATTGACCTGCTGCCCCTTGTTTTATTCGTCGTCGTTTGCCTATCTCTTATGGCAGGCTATCCGGTAGCCCTCACGATGGCAGGAGTGTCACTGCTGTTCGCCGGTCTAGGGAATCTGGCAGGTGTGTTCGATCCGGCCTTTATTACGGTAATACCCAATCGCATCTACGGCATCTTGGTCAACCAGAACCTTTTTGCGGTGCCACTGTTCGTTTTCATGGGGTCGATGCTGGAGAGGTCCCGAATTGCTGAAGACCTGCTCAAAAATATGGAGCTGGTGTTCAGAGCCTTGCCTGGTGGACTGGGTATCTCCGTTATTCTGGTGGGAATGCTGCTGGCGGCAAGCACAGGGATTGTGGGAGCGACGGTGGTGACTATGGGAATTCTGTCTTTGCCAACCATGCTTCGTGCCGGTTACCATCCTGGTCTAGCCTGTGGCACCCTATGTGCTACTGGAACGCTCGGTCAAATAATTCCGCCCTCGATTTGTCTTGTCCTGCTCGGAGAGGTCATTTCCAATGCCTATCAGCAGTCACAGCTTAATGCCGGAATCTTTGCGCCAGATTTTGTCTCTACCGGTGACCTTTTTGCCGGTGCCATTGTGCCCGGGCTGCTACTGGTACTGGCCTATGGTTTCTATGTGTTTGTGACGGCGCTTATCAAACCGGAACTGGCGCCGGCGGTTACGGATGAGAGGGGCTCTGACGCCAATCTGTTTCTGGCCTTAATTAAAGGCCTGTTCCCACCGGTTGTGCTGATGATTGCGGTGCTCGGTTCCATTCTGATAGGCCTGGCAACTCCGACCGAAGCTGCGTCTGTGGGTGCAATCGGCGCTATGTTGCTGGCAGCCGGCAAGCGCATGCTGTCAATGGCTATTGTGCATGAGGTGGCAGTTGAAACTACCCGTGTCACTTCCATGGTGTATCTGATTCTGGTTGGCGCCACTATTTTCTCATCAATTTTTCGTGGGTTTGGTGGCGAGGCATTGATTGAAGCGCTGTTTGATGCGCTACCGGGCGGTGCCTTCTCGGCCACGCTCGTGGTGATGCTGGTTATTTTTCTGCTTGGGTTTATTCTCGACTTTATCGAAATCACCTTTATGGTGGTGCCACTGGTGGGGCCTGTGTTGCTGGCTATGGGTCTTGATCCGGTATGGCTTGGGGTGATGATTGCAATAAATCTGCAGACGTCATTTTTGACGCCGCCGTTCGGGTTCTCGCTCTTTTACCTGCGCAGCGTGGCTCCTGCAGAGGTCGACACGGTTGCGATCTATCGCGGCGTTATACCCTTTGTTTTTATTCAGCTGACGCTTCTGATCCTTCTGGCATTTCAGCCCGGGCTGGCGACCTGGCTGCCGGAACTGCTGAGTGTCCAACCGTAGCTACGCTATTCGAAAAAGGGTTTCGCAGCGGGTATGGTAGGCGGAGTGGTGTGCATTCCTCCTACTCAGCTAAGCTGTCTGGCTCTGCTACCTAGTTGAGGGGCAGATTGCGCGCGTCAATGAGCGCTTCCTCGGCTATGCGGTTATAATTCATAACGCCCTTCCTGAAGTTATTCCAGGATTCATAGACACGGCGGGTGGTCTCGTCTTTTTCGGCGAGTTCGAGAACCACTTCCTCTGACAGTCGGCGCAACTCCAGTAAGACGTCATCCGGCAGGCGGCGCAATTCTACGCCGTGCTCCTCCTCCAGTGACTTCAAGGCCTTGTTGTTTTCGGCCATTAGCTCGTCGAGTAAGGTCTGATTCATGACTTCGGCCCCGGCCCTAAGAATGGCCTGCAAGTCTTCAGGCAGCGCTTCGAAACGTTCCTTGTTGAAGATTGTCTCTAGCGTCGACCCAGGTTCGTGCCAGCCAGGGTAATAGTAGTATTCCGCAACCTCATGATAGCCATTGGCTCGGTCATTGTAGGGGCTGACAAACTCGGTTGCATCTAGAGTTCCAGTTTGCAGCGCGGTACGCACCTCACTGACTTGCATGGTCACCGGCACCCCACCGGCGCGACGGAAGACCTCACCTCCCAGGCTGGGTATGCGCATCTTCAGACCCTGCAGATCCGCCAGTGAATTTATTTCCTTGTTGAACCAGCCGAACATCTGTGTGCCCGAATTGCCACCGCGCACAGGAATAAGGTTGAATGGGGCATAGAGCTCCTTCCAGAGCTCATTCCCGCCACCGAATCTAAGCCAGGCGTCCTGTTCATAGCTGGTCATGCCAAAAGGGATGGAGGAAAAAAACGGTGTGGCGGGAATCTTACCCTGCCAGTAGTAGGCGCCGGAGTGTCCGATTTCAGCCACGCCTTGGCGGACAGCGTCAAATACCTCAAGGCCTCCCACCAGCTCGTTCGCACCATAAACGCGGATTTTCATCCGCCCACCGCTCATCTGTTCGACGATGTCTGCAAAATATTCTGGTGACGTGCCTAGAGCCGGCAAATTTTTTGGCCAGGAAGTGATCATCTTCCATTCATAAACCTGCTGCTCAGCCTGGTCGGCCGCTGGTGTTGCTTCTGCCGGCGGGCCATCGTTCCCGCATGCCTGGATCAGCAGTGCGATGATGCCCTGGGTGAGTAAATTTCTACGGTTATTCTGCATGTTTGTTCTCTGAGGTCTTGCGCTGTGTTAAGTATTGGTGGTTTGTTTGAGGGTGATGTCAAAGGGCTTCGAGTTTGGCGTAGGATAACACCAGCCACTTGCTCCCGACGGCATCAAAGTTGACCTGCACCCGAGCATTGTTGCCCTGGCCCTCGTAGTTCAGGACCACGCCTTCGCCGAACTTGCCATGAGCCACGCGCTGGCCGAGTGAAATCTGGGTTTGGGGTACCTCAGCGCCCAGACCGGGGTCTCTGCCAAATGTTGCTCCGCCACGAGCCGGGGCATGCGCTCTGTTGACTGTGGTTTTAAGTCGGACTTCTTCGACCAGATCACCGGGGACTTCCCGGATAAAGCGTGAAGGGCGGCACAGGGTCACATCACCATGCATCCTGCGAGACTCGGCGTAGCTCATGTAGAGCTTGGCCTTGGCGCGCGTGATTCCGACATAACACAGGCGGCGCTCCTCTTCCAGGCCGGTCAGATTATCCATGGACATCTTGTGCGGAAAGAGTCCTTCTTCCATGCCTGACAGGAAAACCAGCTGAAATTCTAGGCCTTTGGCAGAGTGCAGCGTCATTAACTGGACTGCGTCTTCGGTTTCATCTGCCTGTGTATCGCCTGCGTCCAGTGACGCCTGATCCAAAAAGGCCGCCAGAAACGAGCTTGCTGTGACGTCAATTTCTTCCTCCTGCATACCCGGGTCGTCGAAGCTGCCGGCGGCGGTGATCAGCTCTTCGAGATTTTCAATACGGGCGCGTGCCTTTTCTCCCCCTTCTTTCTCATGGTGGCCGATGAGTCCGCTGTGCTCGATGACGTGTTCCACTTTTTGATGTAGTTCCAGCCCAGAGCAGTCCTGTTGCATGTCGTCAATGAGCTTGAGAAAGGCAAGAATGGCGTTTGCTGCTCGAGAACTAAGCAGGGTCTGATTGACACACTCGACACAGGCTTGCCACAGAGAACAATTATATTCGCGTGCGACCTGGCGCACTGTGTCGATCGTGCGCCCGCCAATCCCGCGCGTGGGGACGTTGATGATGCGTTCAACAGCGGTGTCATCGTGACGGTTAATCAAGAGTCGCAAATAGGACAGCGCGTTCTTAATTTCAAGGCGCTCATAGAAGCGGTGTCCGCCATAAATGCGATAAGGCATGCCAACCCGCAGCAGGGCATCTTCAAGTTCCCGGGATTGTGCGTTGGATCGGTATAGTATGGCTGCATCCGCGCGCCGGTTGCCACTAGTAAACCAGTCCTGCAATCGATCGACAACAAAGCGCGCTTCATCCTGTTCGTTGAAGGCTTCATAAATGCTGATGGGTTCGCCGTCTGCTCCGTCGGTCCATAGGTTTTTGCCGAGGCGACCCTGGTTGTGTGAGATCAGCTTGTTGGCTGCATTGAGTATGGTTGAGGTTGAGCGGTAGTTCTGTTCAAGGCGAATGATGTCCGAGTCAGAGAAGTCATTACTGAATTGCTGAATATTTTCAATACGCGCACCACGCCAGCCATAGATGGACTGGTCATCATCACCAACCACCATAAGCTGATTATTGGTGCCTGCCAGAACCCGGAGCCATGCGTATTGAATGGTGTTGGTGTCCTGAAACTCATCGACCAGGACATACTGAAACCTTTGTTGGTAGTGCCGGAGAATCTGAGGATTTTTTAGCCATAGTTCGTGAGCGCGTAGCAGAATTTCACCAAAGTCAATCATGCCCCCGCGCTCGCATTCTGTTTCGTACGCCGCGTAGATCTCCAGCATGGTCTTGGTGTAGTCATCATCAAAATGTTCAATATTCCCCGCACGCAGGCCTTCGTCTTTCTGCGCGTTGATATACCATTGACACTGTTTTGCCGGCCATCTGTCATCGTCTATCTTGAGTGACCGGATCAGCCGCTTGATCAGTCTTAGCTGATCATCCGAATCGAGAATATGAAAGTCTTCCGGCAGCCCCGCTTCCTGCCAGTGCATACGCAGCAGCCGGTGGGCTAGGCCATGAAAGGTGCCAACCCACATGCCGCCCATCGACTGACCTATCAGCTCATCAATTCTGCTGCGCATTTCTCGCGCAGCCTTATTTGTGAATGTCACGGCTAGGATGGCAAAAGGGGACACGTTTTCGGCCCGCAATAACCAGGCAATGCGATGCACAAGCACCCGGGTCTTGCCGCTGCCCGCTCCAGCAAGAACGAGCAGATTCGGTGCAGGGCTCGCCACAGCATTTCTTTGCTGGTCGTTGAGCGAGTCGAGTATATGAGACACATCCATGGTCGTATTCTAACTTCTCGCGGTATCTGCGTCCCAGAAAATGGCTGCAAATTTTCAGAGAAACACTGGTGTGATCTTGTCAGTTTAGGCGTTTCAGAGCCTTAGAGAAGCAGACAGTAATTTGCTAAGATCCTTTCTCGGCCCACGGGCATTGTCTTACTCGCAGGAGAGCAGAATGTCGGTTCGATCAGACGACGTACAGTTTAATTGGCAAGACCCCTTCCTAATGGGAGAGCAACTCAGTGAAGAAGAGCGGATGGTCCGTGATACGGCGCGCCAGTACGCACAGAATAAGCTGTTGCCACGGGTCAAAAATGCCTATCGGAATGAAGAAACAGATCCGGCAATTTTTTGTGAGATGGGCGAGCTCGGGCTGTTGGGCCCGATGATTGAGGGCTATGACTGTGCCGGTATGAATTATGTCTGCTACGGGCTGATAGCCAAGGAAATTGAGGCTGTTGATTCTGGCTACCGATCGATGATGTCGGTTCAGTCCAGCCTGGTGATGCACCCGATCAATACCTTCGGCAGTGAAGAGCAAAAATCTCGGTATTTGCCGAAATTGGCCTCCGGCGAATTTATTGGCTGTTTTGGTCTGACCGAGCCTGACCACGGGTCCGATCCCAGCTCCATGAATACACGCGCCAAGAGCGTTTCAGGCGGTTACAGTCTCACCGGTGCCAAGAACTGGATCAGTAACTCACCGATTGCAGACGTCTTCGTGGTTTGGGCCAAGGATGATGGCGGCGTTATACGGGGCTTTATCCTGGACAAAGGTATGGAAGGTCTCACAGCGCCGAAAATTGAAGGCAAACTGGCCTTGCGGGCATCCGTGACCGGTGAAATCGTGATGGATGAGGTTTTTGTCCCTGAAGAAAACAAATTGCCGGGAGCACAAGGCCTAAATGGTCCGTTCAGCTGTCTTAATTCCGCAAGGCTCGGCATCGCCTGGGGTGCTCTGGGAGCTGCAGAGACCTGCTGGCACGCCGCGCTGCAGTACACGCTTGAGCGCAAGCAGTTCGGACGACCGCTGGCCGCCAATCAGCTCATTCAGAAAAAGCTGGCGCAAATGCAGACCGATATTTCACTCGGGCTGCAGGGATGCCTGCAGGCCTGCCGCCTCCGGGACGAGGGCAAATTGGCACCGCCGCTCATTTCTCTGCTGAAACGAAATTCCTGCCTTAAAGCGCTGGACGCGGCGCGAGAGGCGAGAGACATGCTTGGAGGCAATGGCATTTCTGATGAGTACCCTGTCATGCGACATGCGCAGAACCTCGAGGTTGTTAACACCTATGAGGGCACACAGGATATCCATGCTCTGATACTGGGCAGATCGCAAACCGGCATTCAGGCTTTTACCGGCGCGTAGGGCGGTGATCGCCGGCTGGTTTACAGATAGCTCATCAGGATGCCGGCGAAAATCACAGCGCCGACCCAGTTGTTGTTGAGAAAAGCCCTAAAGCACTTTTTGGGCGCGCGCTCGCTGATTAGGATTTGCTGATAGACCAGCAGCACGCTGGCGGCTAGCAGTGCCGTGTTAAAGATACTGCCCAGCGCCAGGCGCTGCCCTGCAAGGTACATTGCGGCAATGAACATGGCCTGCAGCACTCCGATTATTGCCTTGTCGGCGTCGCCAAACAGAATCGCCGTAGATTTGACCCCTATTTTCTTGTCGAATTCGCGATCGACCATGGCATATTGGGTGTCATAGGCGATGGTCCATAGGGTATTGGCGATAAACAGCAGTATGGCGGCGCTCGGCACGGTTCCCGCCTGCGCCGTAAAGGCCATCAGTATTCCCCACGAAAACGCAATGCCCAGCACCACCTGAGGCAGATTGGTGTAGCGTTTCATGAAGGGATAGATTGCTGTGACGGCAAGAGCGCCTACTGAGAGCAGTACGGTTGATAAATTCGTCATCAGCACCAGAAGAAAGCCGACCAGCGACAGGAGTAAAAAGCAGTTGAGTGCGTCTTTGCGCGTCAATGCTCCCCGTGCCAGTGGCCTGTTCTCGGTACGTTCGACATCACCGTCTATGTCAGCGTCAGCAAAATCATTAATGCAACAGCCTGCTGATCGCATGACTGCGGTTCCGAGCACGAAAATAAAGGAAAGATAAAAGCCCGGGAATCCCTCAGCGGCTATCCACAGCGCGCCAATTGTTGGCCATAGCAGCAACAGGATGCCGATGGGTTTATCAAGGCGGATCAGCTGGGCGTAAGCAGGTAGTTTGTCAGCGGTTTCCGGAAATCGGGTTTTAAGCCATGAAAACAGGCCTGAATAGATGGATTGGATAGGGCGAGGCATGACAGTGAATGCTGAGAAAACTGCTTGGATGCACTAGGATAAAAGATTTTTAGGAGGATAGACACAGCAAGGACAATAGGCTTTTCAGCCGGGTCGAATCCTTGCCCGCGTTTCGGGGCCCCTTTTGCGACTCGATAGAATAATGAAATGATCGGTCAGTAATAGTTATGGGAAACGCCTAAACATTGACAAATTCCAGACGCTCGCCAACCCATCTTCTGATAAGCGGGTCGACGGATTCCGGATATCTGGCGGATAGCTCTTCCGAGGCACGCTTTACGTCATCTAGCATTAACGCGTCGCGGCCAATATCGGCAATCCGAAACGTCATGAGTCCGGTTTGTTGCGTGCCGAGCACCTGTCCGGGGCCCCTAAGTTCCAGATCTTGTTCTGCAATGAAGAAACCGTCAGTGCTTTCCCTCATTACTGTGAGACGCTTTTTGCTGTTTTCCGATAGAGGGGTCTGGTAGAGCATGATGCAGTGGCTTTGTGTGCTGCCTCTACCGACCCTGCCGCGTAGTTGATGCAGCTGAGCCAGACCCAGGCGTTCCGGATTCTCTATGACCATTAAACTGGCGTTAGGAACGTCCACCCCTACTTCGATGACGGTTGTCGCGACCAACAAGTGAATGTCGCCTTGTTTGAAACCCGCCATGATTTCCTGTTTCTCTGCAGTCTTCATACGCCCGTGTATTAACCCGACTTTCAGATTCTGAAGCTTGCTCCGCAGCGACTCTGCGGTAGCCTCTGCAGCCTGTGCCTGAAGCTGCTCTGACTCTTCAATTAAAGTGCATACCCAGTAGGCTTGCTGGCCTGAGTTACAGGCTTGAAGGATGCGGTCGGTAACTTGGGCGCGCCGTGAGTTTGATATCAGCGCTGTGTTTACCGGCGTGCGACCCGGCGGAAGCTCAGAAATTACCGAGCATTCCAGATCTGCATAAGCGCTCATCGCCAGCGTTCGGGGTATCGGTGTAGCCGTCATGACAAGCTGATGAGGACTCAGCTTGTCTTTCCCGCCCTTGTCCCGAAGGGACAAACGCTGATGGACTCCAAAACGGTGCTGTTCGTCAACAATGATCAGGCCTAGAGACTTATATTGGATCTGATCCTGAAACAGTGCGTGAGTGCCAATCAGAAGCTGGCACTCACCGCTTGTGAGTTCCTGAAGAACCTGTTTTCTCTCTGCTGCCCGTGTTTTACCGCTTAGCCAGCCTACTCTGATTCCCAATGGTCCAAACCAGGTGCGAAAACTAATGCAGTGCTGTTCAGCCAGAATTTCGGTGGGCGCCATCAGCGCAACCTGAAAGCCACTGGAGAGACACCTTAAGGCACTTAGTGCCGCCACCAGCGTCTTGCCAGATCCAACGTCCCCCTGCAGCAGCCGTAGCATCGGCGCAGAAGTCATCAGGTCGGCTTCAATCTCTGCAGAG
>JASMER010000003.1 GCA_030752195.1 Gammaproteobacteria bacterium | reverse complement strand
ACAAGGGGGAGGTCTGGAGGGGGTGGTGGCTGCATAAATATTCATGGACAGGTCGATTGGTGGTGTAAATCCTGCAGCCGTCTCCCCCGAGAGGGTTCCAGCCTCGCTGCGCCGATGGCGTCGAGCGTGTTGTCGGTTTCCAGTCTGAACACCCAGTCATCGAACCAGATTTTCTGCACGAACAGATCCAGAGACCGCTGTCGGTCATTACGCGTTCGCGTTACGATGTCGATGTTGTAGTAACCACCCCATACCGAGTGGCTGTAATCGATGCCATAACTCAGGTTGATGGAGGTAATGTCCTGTCTGAAATTCAGGTTAGCAAATCCTCTGCCGCCGGTCCTGACTTTTTGATTTATAAAAGGGTCAAGTATCTCAGAATCAAACAGACCCATTCGGCCCGAGACGATGGCGTTTGGCAGATTAAACTGATTCAGCCTCAGGCTGGCTCGCGTGAACCATCCGTATTGCTTGGCCGGTCCTACGTTTCCTGTGGCAGAAACCGGTCTGTCCGGATCAACCGTGGCATTGATCCGGCCAATCTTGTTATCGATGTCTGAGTAGAAGACGCTGGTGGCCAGCACACCCGCATCATTGGGCAGGCGATACTCCAGCTCTCCTTCGTAAGACCAGCTGGTTTCGGGCTCGAGCTCCGGATTCCCGGCAAAGCCGTCAATATCACGGTCTTCATCATTTGCAGTTGCTGCGAATGCCGAGAAGCTCAGCTGGGAGACATTCCGGCGTACAGTCCCGCGAAATCGGAAGTTGTCAGCAAAGTTATAGCGATAGTCAAAAGTCGGGCGCCAGAACTGGAAGTCACGGGTTTTGCTGACCTCACCGGTCTGGGCAATTTCCGAGCTTTCATAGACGACGCTGCTTTCGAGTGAGCTTTTGTCGTTAATTGTCCAGTTGTGGAAAGCGAAACCTTCATAGCGGGTTTCCTTTACACTCGTTCCTGCGTTAGAGGCTGAAGGCAACAATGACAGACTACCATACTGATCTGACGCCGGCTCGGTACCGAAAGGACTGGCTATGAAAAGAGCTGAATCCAACTCCGTGATAGCCCGCTCAAAGCCTATCCGGACAGATTGCTCTGCGCTCAGTGAAAAATTATAGTTCGACTGAACGATGAATTCGCTTCGCTCCCGCTGAGAATCAATGAACAGATTTTTGGACAGCGGCTCAGTGGAAGGGTCTGCTATGAACCGCTCTCTGATCGAGTTGCGAATTTCGTTGTTGGTGACAAACAGCACGGCCAGCCGGGAGCTTTTGGCGAAGCTGTATTCATAGTCGCCGCCGACTTCCCAGTTACTTTCGTCGTTATCTATCCGTTCCTCCTGGACACTTTCAATGCCCACATCGTCGACAAAGTCGACGAAATCTCTTTGGATAGCGCGCGGGAAATCGCCCTGCTGAAGTTGGGCATTGAGTTGCATGCGGTGGGCACCCAGGCCATAGCTCATGTTGGTGCTCAGGGATCGCCGATCCTGATCGCGAATATTCTCTTCAAACAGCGTGCCCAACACTTCACCGCCGGGGGTTACCCGAACTTCCCTGTTGTCACGGTTTTCGTAGTTAGGTCTCGATTCAGCATTGACCAGTGCTTGAAAGTTGGCGATTTGCATAGACCAGCCGATGCTGCCGCCTATCTCATAGGTGTCGTCGTGATTGAGGCGCTGAACGAGCTCTACCTGAGTGCTCGACCGTGAGGGCACCGCCAGAAGAATGATGTTGATGACCTCACCAGCGCCCCTCACGTTCAGCTCCCCGGAGGTGTCCCTGATGATTTCGATGCGCTCGACTTCGGCGGCAGTAATACGATCCAACTGATCTCGCGCTGAGTTGTCCTTGCCCGCGATCCTCTGTCCGTTGATGAGGATATTGCCTCCGGTGCCCAGACCGCGGCCACCGCCACCGCGATTCCCGCCGAAAACATTGACGCCGGGTATTCGGTCCAGCATGTCGCTGGCAGTGATGGGATTGTACTGATCAAAGAACCCGGACTCGTAGACGACTGTTGAATTTGCCGTGCCGAGGTCTACTGTGCTGTTGCGCTCGCCGCTGTCCGTCCCGGCCAAAGGTGCTACGATTTCCGGAGCCTGCTGGCTGATTGCTGCAGGTGCAAGCAGCAGGCATCTGAGCGCCATCATGCCGGTTAATATTTTTACGAAACTCGGAAAATAAAGCGGTCGCATGGATGTCAGAGTCTGGCTTTATAAACACGAAGCGCGAACCATAACAGATTCGGCTGCGATTGTAGGCCGCTAGCCCCTATTTTTTGTCCTGGTACCGCAAAAAAGCCAATAAAGAGAGGCAGTCCGATTTCCCGGCCCGGGATCCGTTTCTGCAGTCAGAGAGGGTAGACCATGTCATGAATGTTGATTCGCTGGCTCGTTTCAGCACTGTTCAGTCTTCGTCTTGCTCCAGGATCTCCCAAGCCTCATAGGCCGCATTCAACTCGAGACGATTTTCCTCCATCTTTTTAAGTACAGCCTCAACGTCAGACTGATCACCATCATAAAAGCCCTCTGCTGCCATCTCTGCTTCCAGTTTCTGCGCTTGGCTCTCGAGCTTGTCGATTTGTCTCATCAGCCGTTCAAGCTCTTTTTTCTTCTTGTTGGCATTTTTCCGTTCCGCCTGCATCTGCTGCGGACTGCGCTTACCGCCCGTGTCTGACGCTACTAGGGTGTTCGGTCTAGATGCTAAATTTTCTTGATCCTGAATGTGCTGCAACGATCCTCCTCCGCGGGTCCAGTCGGTGTAACCACCGACATGTGTTTCGATGCTGCCGCCGCCGGTGAATACCATCACGCTGGTCACGGTATTGTCCATGAACTGTCTGTCATGGCTCACCATCAGAACGGTGCCTTCAAAGGAAATCAGAATGTCTTCCAGCAACTCCAGAGTTTCAATATCCAGGTCATTGGTGGGTTCATCCAGCACGAGGATGTTAGCGGGTTTGCTGAACAGCTTGGCCATAATTGCTCTGTTCTGCTCGCCACCGCTGAGTGCTCCGGCCGGCGTGCGTACCCGGTCAGGCGTGAACAGGAAGTCGTTGAGGTAGGTGATGGCGTGCTTTCGCTTGCCGTTTATTTCGATGAAGTCCTGCCCGCCACAAACGTTATCGATCAGGTCCTTCTCCGGATCGAGATGTTCCCGAAGCTGATCGAAATAGGCGATTTCCAGTTTCGTGCCCAACTTGACGCTGCCCTCACTGGGCGTGAGTTTGCCCAATATAAGTTTAAGCAGAGTCGATTTACCTGCGCCATTAACTCCGATCAATCCGATCCGGTCACCTCGCATGACGGTCGCCGACAAATTTTTGATGATTTCTTTGGTATCAAAGCGGTGTGATACGCGGGTTAACTCGACAACAAGTTTGCCTGATCGCTCTCCCTGGCTGGCTTCGAAGCTGGCTTTACCCTGCTGACTTCGCCTTTGTCTCCGTTCATCGCGCATCGCTTTGAGCGCTCGAACACGCCCTTCATTGCGTGTCCGCCGGGCCTTGATTCCCTGTCGGATCCAGACTTCTTCCTCGGCGAGTTTCCGATCAAAGAGTTTGTTGGCGGACTCCTCCGCCGCGAGCTGTTCCTCTCTGAAACGCAGAAAGCGCGTATAAGTGCCGGCGAATTGATGCAGCTTGCCACGATCGATTTCGGCAATCTCATTAACCACTTTTTCAAGGAAATGGCGGTCGTGGGTCACCAACAGCAACGCCCCGGTAAATTCCTGAAGCGCCTGCTCAAGCCACTCAATGGCAGGAATATCCAGGTGGTTTGTCGGCTCATCCAACAGCAGGATTTCCGGTTCTTTGACCAACGCTCTTGCCAGAGCGACGCGCTTGCGCCAGCCGCCGGACAGGTTGCTCATAACCTCGCCCGCCGGTAACTGAAGGCGATCAATGATCGTGTCCACTTTAGTGCTAAGATTCCAGCCGTCATTAAGTTCCAGCTTTGCCTGAATCTGTTCTAGCTCGGCGAAGCTGGCGGCATCGCCGAGTGATGTCAGATGGTGGTATCGCTTCAATAGGTCGCCGACATCAGACAGCCCGTCTGCCACCAAGTCGTAAACGGTCTCACTGCCTGCTTCCGGTAGGGACTGCTCCAGCCAGGCAACAGCCGTACCAGGCCGAATCCAGCGTTCACCCCCATCAGGCTGGGCAGATCCCGCAACGATCCTCATGAGGGTCGTTTTGCCGGCGCCGTTGCGGCCCAGCAGGCCAATTCGCTGGCCTTTGGCGATCTGAAAATCAATCTCATCCAGCAAGATGTGTGTGCCGAAGTTCAGTGATACTTTGTCGAGGCGAAGTAGCGACATTAAAGATTCCGATGTTAGTGATCAGGCAGCCAGGTGCTGGTTTATAACGCCCACAAACGCCGGGCCGTAGCGTTGCAGCTTTCGCTCTCCGACGCCCGACAGCTGACTGAACTCTTCCATGGTCTGCGGCAGACGCAAACACATCTCTTGCAGCGTAGCATCATGGAACACAACGTAAGGCGGGACGCCCAGCTCTTCCGCGTAGCCGCGACGGCATTCCCGGAGTGCTTCCCACAGCGCAATGTCAACTTCCGGCGCCAGTTGAACTTTGGTCTGCGCCTTCGCAGCGGTCGGCTGAACGTCTTTGCGCAGCGCAATGGTTTCTTCCCCGCGCAGCAGGGGGCGGCATTTCTCTTCAAGCCGGAGGGCGCCAAAGCGTTCCAGATCGACACTCATATAGCCGCGAGCCACCAGCTGGCGGAAAACAGATCGCCACTGATTGTTGTTTAGATCCTGGCCAATGCCGTAAACGGGCAGCTTCTGATGCCCATACTGAAAAATTCTGTCATTGTTTGTGCCTCTTAGAACTTCAATCAAGTGATTGACGCCGAAACGCTGTTCTGTGCGAAAGGCGGCGCTCAACGCTTTGCGGGCGGCCTCTGAGCCGTTCCAGGTCTCAGGCGGGTCGAGGCAGGTGTCACAGTTGCCGCAGGCCTGGTTCCGATGTTCGCCGAAATAGGACAGCAGGGCCTGCCGCCTGCAGGTCGTGATTTCGCACAATCCCAGCATGGCGTTGAGTCGATGCTGCTCGGCCCGTTTGTGATGTTCATTGCCTTCAGAATTGGCCATCATTTGGCGCAGTTTGATGACGTCCTGCAATCCATAGATCATCCATGCTGTTGCCGGCTCGCCGTCGCGGCCGGCCCGGCCGGTTTCCTGATAGTAGGACTCTAGGGTCTTTGGCAAATCAAGATGAGCGACAAACCGAACGTCCGGTTTGTCGATTCCCATGCCGAAGGCGATGGTGGCCACGATAATGACAGCCTCATTCCGGAGAAACAGAGCCTGATGGGCAGAACGCAACTCCGCGCTCAGGCCAGCATGATAGGAATAAGCGTTGAAGCCCTGCTCACTGAGCCAGGCGGCGATGTCTTCGGTCTTGTTGCGGGAAAGGCAATAGACAATGCCAGAATCACCCTGATGCTCAGACTTTAGAAACTTCAACAGTTGCTGCCTAGCGTTATGTTTTACGCCAATTCGGTAACGGATGTTCGGGCGATCAAAACCGGCAATGAATTTCTCAGCGTCGTCTAACTGAAGACGGCTGACGATCTCCTCCCGAGTCCTGGCGTCGGCGGTGGCGGTCAGAGCGATACGCGGCACTGCGGGGAAAATCTCGTGCAGCAGGTTGAGCTGCAGATAGTCTGCGCGAAAATCGTGCCCCCACTGGGACACGCAGTGCGCCTCGTCGATCGCAAACAGCGCCAGTTTAGCCTCTTTCAGCAAATGGAGAGTGCGCGCCTGAGTCAGCCGTTCGGGCGCGATATACAGAAGGTCGATAACCCCTTCGATGAGCTGCTGTTCGATGGCTCTGACCTCGTCTGCTGACTGAGTCGAATTGAGAAATGCGGCTTTGACGCCCAACAGCCGCATCGCATCAACCTGATCCTGCATCAGGGCGATCAAGGGAGAGATGACAATGCCGCAGCCGTCCCTGGCCAGCGCAGGTATCTGATAGCACAGGGATTTGCCTCCGCCGGTTGGCATCAGCACCAGGGCATCATTACCCGCAATCAGGGTTTGTATGATCTTGTCCTGTGGTTGACGAAAGGCGCTGAAGCCAAAGACTTGCTGCAGTATATGGGTTGGGGTTGTCATTAAGGGCGAAGTATAGCGGCTATCGAATCTTCAAGACCAACCTCGAAGCGCTCGCTGGCGCGGCATCTGGGGCTTCAGTGGGACAGGTTCTGCGCGGGGCGGCATGAATGAGTCTGGGTGGCTTAATTGCCGGGCCACAGCATAGAGGTGGTGAATGAACTCTTTGATACCATCGAGCGAGAGTTCACCCGCAATGACGGCCTTTCCGGCTGACTGTTGTTGGCGCGTCCTAATAATGGCTCGGTTTTTGTGCAGGCCAGGATGTAAAGGCATTACCCGGAGTGCGTGAAGTCATCGAGGAGGGGCAGCATGGGCTAGCTGAACCAAAAATCCACGTGGAGGCGGAGGTAGCTGGTATGGCACTGCGCATGAGAGAGCTCGCTGCACAGTGAAATTCAGGTCTGATTTAACATTAACCCATATCGGTGAGGCTCACCCTCTGCCAGAGCGGCTAGAACAGCTCAAAAGGCTCAAATTCGCCGTGGAGTAAATCCTGTGACCCTTGATGCCCGAGCCAGCCATTGATGACGGTCTGATAGACGCGTCGGAAATCAGTGGTGTAGGCAAGATTATCCTCCGGATTGAGCTGTGTAAGGCTGGGCAACTCTCCGTATTGTCCACCTTGTACCTGTTTACCGATCACGAACATGTTATTCGCTGCACCGTGATCCGTGCCGAGATTTACATTTTCAGGGACGCGTCGACCGAACTCTGAAAAGATCATCAACGCGACATCATCTGCCCTACCTATTCGCTCAAGATCCTGCATAAAGGCAGAGACTGCGTCGGAGGTGTAGGTGAGGAGGCGGCGGTGAACATTGTTCTGGAACACATGCGTGTCAAAGGCATTGTTTCTGTATGAAACGTAGTAGACCTTGGTGGGCATTCCTGCATCTATCAGCGACACCACTTTCGGCAAATCCAGGTTGTTCACCCCATAGTCTATGGGTGAGCTGTAGTTCTCCCAGGCTTGCCTAACCAGACCAGACGCATCTTGAGCGCTGCGGGCGATATTCAGTAAAAAGTCTCTGGAGCCGTTGGACTGACTGCCGGTCTCGGCCACCCGGTTCAGCTCGTCTCGCTCCTCATAAAATGCCTCACGCGTAAATCGGGCAGGCTGATCGAACACAACCGGCACATGAGCCGCACTGCGAACGGCGAGAGACTGTCTTGCGGCGATATTGACGAGATAGTTCGGGGGCGCATCGGGCGCTATTTCCCCAGCCAAGCGGCCAACCCATCCATATTCATCTCCGCTGTTTGGGGCGGCCGTGTGCCAATACGCCATCGAGGTGAAGTGCGAGTATGAGGGGTTTTCATAGCCACATCCGTGAAAGATAGCCATGGAACCATCTTTATACAGACGCTCAAAACCTGCCATGCCGCCGTTGAGCCCGAAGTGATCATCCAGTATCCGAAGCTCACCCTTGGCCAGACCAATGTTCGGGCGATGCCGGTAGTAAGCATCGTCTCCGTAGGGCACTACTGTGTTCAATCCATCATTGCCCCCGGAAAGCTCAAGGATCACGAGTATCTTTTCGTTGGCTTGCGCCGCTGCGGCTGCATGGGCAGCCTGTCCGATTAATGAGGGCGCCAATACGGTGCCACTCAGGCCCGCCAGACTGATTCCAGCCATTCCCCTTCGAAGTATTTCCCGACGGGTGAGTGTTGAGGAAAACCGTCTGTTATTGGCTGTTTTCATATCTTTCTCCTCGTTCTTCTTATCCGAGCTGGTACTCAGGTTGGCTCATAAGCAGATGCAGCATCATGCGCAAAGCATCTTCCATGTAGGTCCGTGCCGCTGCGATATCCGATGTCCCGAGCTCTTCCTCAAGAAAACCGATTAGCATAGTGCGGGTATCAGAGCCTGGCTCGACCCTCATGTATCGAAAGATAAAATAGTCTACGACTTCGCTGGCTGTGGTTAACTCCTGCTGGAGAACGTCTTCAGTGAGGCTTAGCCTCGCTGTATGACGGGGGATCGGCTTGACGCGCTGAATGGCCATTTGCCAGCCCCGAAAACTGCCGTAGCGGGTGTTAAAGTCCTCATCTCTATCCGCCAGCTGGTTGGACTCGGCCATGACCGCTCCTTCTCCGATGTTAGAAGGCTGGGTTGCAGAAGTGATGTCCATGCCATCCCGAATCCGTTGGGCTACGCTCTGGATTTCGCGGCTCCCGTTGCGCCGGTCAGGAGGGATGAAGTTGATATCCGGAAAGAGCACATCGCGGGCGAAATTGCCACGCTCCAGCAAAAGCCCTGGCGTGATCCAGCTCCGTCCTCCAGCCCAACCTGCAACGGTTGGCGGTCTGAACAGAGTTTGACCGAGTGAACCGGTTGTACGATTGAAATCTGGAACACCGGGAACGCTATCCAGACCTAGTTTCTTGTAGGTCGATATGGCCAGTTCAACAGGGCTTTTGATGTGTGTGCCAACGGAAGCGTCGCTGTAGAAATCCTTAGAAAGGAAAATCGTTTCTAACAGGGTAGCAATCTCGTAGTCTGCTGCCCTCAACACCGAGCCTAATTCGCTTTGCAGTTCCTTGCTCAGCTCTGTTCTGACGAAAAAGCGATAAATCTTGCCAGCGATATATTCGGCTGTCGCAGGCTGCTCCATTATCATCGCAATAATGTCTTCGCCATCGAATTCGCCGGAGCGACCGAGAAAGACTTTGCGAGCACCGTCATGCTCATGCTCATTAAAGACGAATTGCAGATCTACATAGTTCCAACCGGTAAACGCCCGGGCGGCCTCACGTATGTCCAGTTCATCGTAGTTGCCAACGCCCATGGTGAAGAGTTCCATGATCTCCCGGGCAAAATTTTCATTGGGCGCTCCTTTGACGTTCACTCCGGCATCAAGAAACGCCAGCATTGCGGGGTCTTTTGCCACTGCCAGCATGAGCTCGTGGAAATTACCGGCGCCCATAGCGTGGAAGAGTTCCAGTTCTTGGAGTAGCTTGCGGTAATCCCTTACCTTGCCTTCGCTGATCGCGTAGTGTCCATGCCAGAACAAGGCCATTTTTTCCTGTAGAGGAGATTCGGTTGTCAGCATTCGGTTCGCCCACCAGTATGCGACTCTCTCTGTTTCAAGCCGACTTGCACGCAGCCAGTAGAAGAACTTGTTCACGACTGGCTGCAGCCGACGATTGCCTTCAGGCTTAACCTTTATTCCCAGCGCTTCTCCGGTTCGTTTCGCCAACTCAGTTGTTGCTGGTCTGCTGGGGGGGAATGGCTCTAGGCCTGGGTCATGAACTCCTGAATGATCAAACGGTAAGGCGGAGGTACCCCCAGCCCTATCGAAATGTACTAACTGCTCGACGGCGTCCCGAACGCCCAGTTCGAACAGAGCCTGAATTTGTTCCGGCGTCCCACCAAATCCTGCGCGTTCGAGGAGGTGCGCAGCAGTGTCTTGGTTCCAGCTGGACGCTGGTAAAGGGGTAAGATTATCTTGCCAGGCATCGGGCGCTGACCCGCTTGCGGCAAATGCGGAGCTGACAAGGTAAATCAAAAGGATTACCTGCAGGCCTGTGCTGGCACGACGTTGGCTCTTATTCTGTTCGAACATCATGACTCATTTTGATTTTTGATCGACTTTTATCAAATTACCCCAAATTGCAGTGTTTTAACATACTGCAAACCGACCTTGTGGGCTGTGTCGCTGCAGTCAGGGCACAGAATCGGAAAAATCCAACTGAAGCGTCAACGCGTATCTGAATTGCGACCTAAGTTTTTGCCCCTTTTTTTGTAATGTCGGCTCCCCGTTTTCTCTTCTACGATTGTTTCAATACTAGCGTAAAGCTGATTCAGCGCTCAGTTCTGTCAGCCCTGCTATGCCTTTTAGTCACCACGATTGCTGAAGCCGGCGCCATTGTGGAGGTGCAGACTTCGTTGGGTACCTTTTATCTGGAAATTGACGAGGAATCTGCGCCCCTGACCGGCGGCAATTTCCTTAATTACGTCAGAAGCGGGCGATACAACAACACCGTCATTCACGGCGCCATCGGCGGCTCTCTCATCCGTGGTGGCGGCTACACCTTCGCCAACTGCGCCGAAGGTCCACAGAGGATCGAGCTGGATGACCCGATCCCGCTTGAGGACACGGGGCTATCGAATCTCGATGGCACCATCGCGGCGCTCAGACCGGCGAGTGACATCAACGGCGCCACCAGTGAGTGGTTTATAAACTTGGGTGCTGATACGGGCCTGGATACCCAGGACGGCGGCTATGCCGTGTTTGGAAGAGTCTTGGGCGACGGGCTCAATATAGTTCGCAATATTTCCCTGGCCAACCTCGTGCGATTGGGTTTTTTTCTGGAAACCCCAACTACCAACTATTTTCAGTCCTCGGTAAACTGCCAGCAGTTCTCACGGGATAATCTGATTCTGGTTTTAATGGCTGTTGTGAATGAGGACTCTCTGGCGGCAACGGCCAGCTATGATGCGGTCAATGAGCTGTTAGAAGTCAATGTCGACTTGGGCGTAGACGGATTTATCCGGGTGCCGTTCGCGGTCTCTGTTTCCGACGATCAGACCATCATAAGCGCCAGGCTTGAGTCTGCAGTCGATTTACATCAGCCGGTGCCGAATATGGCATCCTACGACGCTATCAGCGGCCGTCTGACACTGCCCTCGATCGGGATTGATGGGGAAATTCGCTTTCGCAATATCGTTTTTGAGCTCAGCGATGCGACCTCAGCGACGTTTTTGTTGCGCTCTATCGAACAATAAGCTGCACCGTCGCTAAGTATTTTATCTCTGGTTTATTGATCACAACCTCACTATCCTGATTCCGTACCTGTCGCGGCGGGATGCCGGCAGCGATTTTGATGCTTCGGGAGATTTCAGATGAATAGCAGGCGAATTTTTAAGTTGAGTGGCCTTGGCGTCGGTGCTCTGATGTTCTTGTATGTGGGTTACGTAGTCTGGTTCGAGGCACAACTGGGAATTAATCAGCCGCAGGGCGATACCTCAATCGTCATCGCGACCTTCAATAAAGACAATGAGCGGCATGAGCGGGTAGTCCGCCTTGAAACCATTGACGATAAATACTACGTCGCCGCTAACCACTGGCCCAGAGCTTGGTATAACCAGGCTCTTGCCAACCCTCAGATTGAAGTCAAAATGCCTGGTCAGGACAGTTTTGCCTCTTTTGAAGCTGTGACTGTCGTGGGAGAAGAAGATGCCTTTGTGCGGGAAATTTATAACGTTGGCTTCAGTTTTCGTTGGCGGACCGGCTTTCCGCCAAGGTATTTTCTCCGGCTGGAACCGAATCCGAGTTGAACCCCAAACCAACTATCAGCTATGCGGAGTGATGAAATGTCCAAGCCTAACTTCTTTGAGGACATTGAAGTAGGATCCGTCGAAGAATTCGGGGGCTATGAAGTCAGCGCGCAGGAGATTATTGAGTTCGCGACCAAATACGATCCACAGCCTTTCCACCTTTCGGAAGATGGCGGGAAACAGACACACTTTGGTGGCCTGGTTGCGTCGGGTTGGCACACTGGCAGTATCGCAATGCGGCTGATTTGCGACAACATGCCGAAACATTCTGCCTCATTGGGTTCGCCGGGCATTGATGAATTGCGCTGGAGAAAACCGGTCTTCCCTGGCGATGTACTCCGGGTTCGCAGTACCATCACTGATAAGAAACCCTCCAGATCAAGACCCGAACTGGGCTCTGTCTTTATCCTAAATGAAGTGATTAATCAAAACGATGTGGTGGTCATGAGCTATAGCCCTATCGTACTTTACAAGCGGCGAACTTGAGACGTTAGCGGGTGGTCTGAGCCACAGTCGCGGGCTAAAGACGCTGCTTGACTGGCCTCAGAAGTATTGGTAATGGCGCTGCGCTGGGGCAGCAAAATGCCGCCTAACTTGCTATATTAATCGACTTCAAGGATAAACCGCGTGGGTTACGCTTCACGACGCCGGCCTAATTCGGCTCTGCTCCGATCGAACGGCGTCAAAGCGCGGATAGAGAAAGATAATGAAAACACGAAGTCTGTCAGTTCGCGCTGTCGCGGTTTGCCCGGTTGTGCTGACCAGTTCTCTGGTTGCCGCGGGCGTCTACGCACAGGGTACGCCACTGCCTGTTGAACTGTTGCCGCTGGGAAAGGATCTCGGATTACGTTCCGGCCAAACGGTGACCCCTGCCTATGAAGGCTGGTATGAAAATGAAGATGGCAGCCTGGCTCTGTCGTTCGGCTACTACAATCGCAATACGGAAGAGGTGGTCAATATTCCGATTGGGCCATCAAACCGCATCGTGGGTGCGCCAGACGCTCTGCCTAACCAGGGTCAGCCCACGCGGTTTGAAGTTGAACGACACTGGGGCGTGTTCACAGTGACCGTGCCGGCGAACCATGAGGGTGAGATCGCCTGGCATCTGGAAAATCAGGGCAAGGTGTTTCATGTTCCTGCCAATCTTGATGCCGACTACATCATTGATGCCATAGTAGGGGATGCGAACGGTAATTTGCCGCCTGAAATCAGCTTTGAAGAGGATGGCCCGACCGGTAGAGGCCCTGGTGGTATCATAGCGGGTCCATTGACTGCCCGGGTGGATGAGCCTGTCACCATTGAGACATGGGCAAGCGATGATGGGAAAGTCAGCGGGATAGCCGCGATGTTTGTTGCACAGAGTGGCTCAACGCCGCCGATCGATCTGACCTGGTTTCAGCATCAGGGGCCGGGTGCTGTGTCGTTCAACCAGCAGACTGCAAAAATACCGGCAGAGGGTGGTCAGGTCGCAACGGAGGTTGTTTTTAGTGAACCAGGTGACTATCTGCTCAGAGTCCGACTGACTGACCTCGGCGGTCCGGAGATGGCAGGGCATTCTCAGTGTTGCTGGACCAACAGCTTCGTTAAAATAACGGTAACAGACTAATGAATCGATCAGATACTAACAGCACAGGAAGCATAAACAGTGAGACGGCTGGGCCGCGTGGAGGTAGACGATGAGACTGCTAAAAATCTGGAGCGTGGCAATTGCTGCGGCAATGACATCAGGCTGGACACTCGGGCAGTCCGAGTCGGATCGAGAGGTCACCTGGACCGGTGATGTTGCTGCGATCTTTCAGGAAAAATGTCAGGAGTGCCACCGGCCCAACTCCATCGCGCCCATGCCGCTGTTGACCTATGAAGAGGCCAAGCTGTTTGCGCCGGTGATTCGCTATCGCGTCGAAAATCGTGTAATGCCTCCCTGGCACGTTAACCCGCAGGTCGGTATTCAGGAGTTTACCAACGACCGGGGCCTCACTGAGGCAGAGCGCGCCACGATTCTGGCTTGGGTCGATCAGGGTGCACTGGAAGGTGATCCTGCACAGGCACCGGCCTCACTTGAATTTAACGATGCGCTGGTCTGGCGTCTTGAGAATCAGATGGGAAGCCCTCCGGATTTGGTGGTCGAATCGGAGCCCTATGATCTGGCCGCTGTCACCCAGGACAAATGGTTTCGTCCGATGACTCCGACCGGACTCACGGAGGAGCGCTGGGTAAAAGCCATTGAGATCCGTCCTAAGAATGATGCAAGCCGCAGAGTGGTGCATCATTCTCTGGCATTTTTGCTGCAGCAGGAAGACGGCAAACGGGGCTTGCCTGAAGATGTTGATGTGCCATTCGGGCCGAGTCTCTTTATGGAATGGGCGGTTGGTAAAGCTGGCCAGATTTTTCGCCCAGATACGGGTAAATTGATGATGCCCGGGTCCCAGATTATGTGGGAAATGCATCTACATGCGAACGGGGAAAGAGTGCCGCAGGCGCAGGTTGAGCTGGGTGTCTGGTTTCATGATGAGCCGCCTGAGCACCGCACTATTCTCAGTATGTTCGACGCGCAGGGGCCGCACAGCCTTGACATACCGCCGAATGAAATCGCCGTGACTCAGGGGACATTCGTGTTGTCCGCACCTGCCCGCATTGAAAACTTTCAGCCGCACATGCATATGAGAGGCAAGGCGATGTCCATGGAAGCCATTTATCCGAACGGGGAGCGTGAGATGCTGTCCTTCGTAGACAACTTCCAATGGAATTGGCAAATCAATTACGTGTATGAGGAAGAATCAGCGCCAATCGTGCCCAAAGGCACAATGATTGTGACGACGGCCTGGCATGACAACACTGCACAAAATCCCTACAACCCGGACCCGAACCAATGGGTAGGCTGGGGTGATCGTACCGTTGATGAGATGGCGCACAACTGGGTTGATGTGACCTACCTCGGGCAAGAAGAATATGAGCGACTCATTGCTGAACGGCGTGCGAGGTAGCGACGGCATCAGTCAAAGAGGTTACCGATATCAATGCCAATTTATAATTCAGGGAACCTGGCGCTTTTCTGTTTTCATTCGGTTCTGCTATGACCACGCTTTCAGTTCTTGATCTGGCGCCAGTGCCGCAAGGCAGCTCTCCTGCAGAGGCGCTGAGCAACACACTAAAGCTCGCCCGGGCGGCCGAGGGTTTTGGCTATCATCGATACTGGGTTGCCGAACATCACAACATGAAAGGCATTGCCAGTGCAGCGACGGCGGTGGTGATCGGCTACATCGCGAATGGTACTTCGAAAATTCGGGTGGGTTCCGGGGGAATCATGCTTCCCAATCATGCTCCACTGGTGGTTGCCGAGCAATTCGGCACTCTTGCTTCTCTCTATCCCGGACGTATCGATCTGGGGCTGGGTCGGGCACCGGGAACTGATCAGCGGACTGCTCATGCCCTGCGCAGAAATCTCACCGGGAGTGCCGACAATTTTCCCAACGATGTGGTGGAACTCCAGCACTATCTGAGAGAGGCCAGCGAGGGGCAGGCGGTGGTCGCCACGCCCGGCGCCGGCACCAATGTACCGCTGTGGATTCTCGGTTCAAGCCTGTTCGGCGCCCAACTCGCGGCTGCGCTTGGCTTGCCCTATGCCTTTGCGTCACACTTCGCGCCTCAAGACATGATGCAGGCCATAGCCATCTATCGCGAGCGTTTCAAACCGTCCGAACAGCTTCAAAAACCTCATGTCATGCTTGGCTATAACGTCTTCGTCGCGGACACAGACGAGGAGGCGCTGTATCTGCGCTCTTCTGCTCTGCAGTCCATGCTGTCGCTTCGACGGGGAAACCCGATACAGCTGCCGCCACCGGTGGAGGGGCTTGAGGCAAGCTTGAGCGCTCCGGAAGCGGCCATGCTGGAGATGATCACCCGATGCTCGGCGGTCGGCTCAGTTCAGAGTGCGGCGAATCAGATGGGCGAGTTCCTGATGCGTACAGGTGCTGATGAGTTGATGTGTGTTAGTTCAATCTATGACCATGATACGCGGGTGCGCTCTTTCGGCCTAGCGCTGGAGGCGCGGGATTTGGTGAGTCAAAAAGCGGCCTAGTCATATGTATGGTCACCGGGGTCGGGGCGAGTGAAGCCACGAGATCTGGGTGCTGTAGGACAGAACGAACAACGGCAAAGCGGGATGAATCGCTGCGTCTACCATAGAAAAATGAGAATAATCGGAGGAAAAAGGCATGTCTGACCACGAACTATCAAGCGAATCGGAGTCGCAGAAGATTTCGCGCAGAGCAGCAATTAAAAAGACCGTGAACGCTGGGCTTGCCGCCGGCGCCGTCGCGTCGGCACCTCCATGGGTCCTGCCGGCACTCGCTCAAGGTGAAGAGCTTGTACCGTTCAATGATATGCCGGAAGATTATTCCCGACCACCTGCGCGGCCCGGAGGAACCCACTTCCTCGATACCCGGCAGATTTCCTCGGACAGCTTTTACACGGACAACCAGGATTTCTATGTGGTCCAGCACTACGGTCAGCCCGAGCTTGATTTGCCCAGCTATCGTCTGCAGATCACGGGTCTGGTGGATAATCCAATCGAATATTCCCTTGCGGACCTGCAGGCTATGCCGCAGGTTGATCTCGATGCCGGCTTCGAGTGTGGTGGCAATCGGCCGCTCGGGATTTTTCAGGGCCTGATTGGCAACGCAAACTGGCGTGGTGTACGGCTCAGAGATCTGCTTGAGGCGGCCGGTATTCAGCCGGAAGGGAAGGAAATCGTGTTTTTCGGCGGCGATATCGGCGTCGAGGAAATCAGGGAGACGGAGGTTGAGCAGGCCTTCGCCCGAAGCCTGCCGTTAGTCGATGCGATGCGTGACGTCAACATGCTGGCGCTGCAGATGAATGGAGAAGCCTTGCCGCAAGGCCATGGCCGTCCTGTCAGGCTGCTTGTGCCCGGGTTTTACGGGGTGGCAAACGTGAAGTGGCTGACCCAGATTCATGTGCAGGACCGACGATACATGGGCAGATTCATGGGTCGTGATTACGTCACTCTGAAAAAAGAGCGTGTAGGGGATCAAGAGCGCTGGGTTGAAAACTCCGTGACGCGCATTAATCTCAAATCGGCCATTGTTCGGGTGAGCCGAGTGGCAGACGAGTTTACGATTACCGGTTTTGTGCTGAACGATGGCACGCCGCTGCAGAGCGTAGAGGTGAAGATTGATGATGGGCCCTGGCAGCGTGCCGAAATAGATCCGCGCTCCAGTCAGTATTCCTGGAAGCTGTTCTCTATGCCGTGGAGCAATCCGGGTGCCGGAGAGCATACTATTGTCTCACGCGTGACGGACGCGAATGGGAACGTTCAGCCGGCTCAAAGTGAATTGCCTGAAAAAGTCAGCCGCTGGGAGAATTTTGGTCAAATGCCACGCACGCTGGTGATTAGCTGATCCTCAGTGAATTAATGTTATAGGAACTGGGGCCCTGCCTCTCGGCCCTGAGCTTCTTGGCTACGCACAAGATGTCTGCGCGCTTCTGGCGTATTGCCAGACACCTTGATTAAGAGGTTTGAGCAACTTTAGGAGAGACACATGTTCAGCCATGTAATTTTGGGAGCAAATGACCTGGAAGCTTCCCGCAAATTTTATGACGCGGCGCTGGCCACTCTGGGGATCGGGGGACCCGCCCATGACCCGAAGGGTCGCTATTTTTATCGTACCCCTACCGGCATATTCGGTATTACCAATCCTATTAATGGTGAACCGGCGACGCACGGCAACGGCTTCACCCTCGGCTTTGCCGCGGAGAGTCCGGAAGCGGTGGACGCCTGGCATAAAGCCGGCGTTGAAGCAGGTGGTAAAGACTGCGAAGATCCTCCCGGTATTCGCGAAGGTGCGGGGGTGAAGATGTATATTGCCTATCTGAGAGATCCGGCGGGTAATAAGATTTGCGCACTACACCGCATGTAAGACGTGGTCAGAGGCAGCGGCGGTACAAGGCGAAAAGTCTTTCCCAGTGCCGCTCTGCTGAGGCCTTGTCATACATACCCTCCCTTTTAGGGAACACGAAACCGTGTTGGGTCCCCGGGTACCACTCCACGCGTGCATTGATCGCAGTTTCTTCGAGATGTGACTGTAAGGACTCTACCATTTCTGTCGGTGCGTAGCTGTCGGTTTCGGCACAGCCAAAATACATCTCTCCGGCAATCTTATGTGCCTCAAGATGCGGTGAATCTGGTGCATCGATCATCAGCCTGACGCCATGAAATGAGGCGCTTGCGGCAACGCGATCAGGAAATCGCGCTGCGGCAGCAAAAGCGAAAGGGCCACTCATACAATAGCCGACACAGCCGAGCTTGCCCGATTTCGCCGCATCGTCCTGGTCTGCATAGTCGATAAGCTGTGCTATGTCGTTGCAGACCATGTCATTACTTAGCGAGTCCATATGCTCATGCATTTCTTCCCGGGTTGATTCAGCAATGCGATAAACACGCACGCGCCGGTAGTAGAGATTGGGCAGCATGACGTAGTAGCCGGCGGTGCCGAGTCTCCTGGCCATGTCATGCAGCTCGCCGCGCTTGCCCGGTGCGTCCATCAGGAATAGAACGACAGGATGTGGCCCTTCTTCCTCCGGGTGGGTGATGAAGGTATTCATGTCGCCATCGGCGGTTGCTATGTCGATTTCTTTCTCTATCAAATTTAACTTCCCAGCCTTCGTCCGACAACAGGCTTACGGTCCCGGGCGGGGTCCATCAGCCGTTTTTCCGCGTTTGAGTTAATTGCGGTCCCGATCGTAGGGTGCCCCGGTCCCTGAAGAACCCATGAAGAACTTGCGTCCGTCTTCAAAAGTGATGTCCCGGCCATTGGCGCGTGCACTGCGATCCTTACTCTGATATCCGTCGACCACGATAAACGTTCCCGGCAGAATTGTGTCGCGGGAAAGTCCACGACGCAGCAGGGTATTTGGTGTGCCGCCTTCCACCATCCAGGTGGTCTTGCTACCGTCATCATTGGTGACGTCCAGATGTATCCAGGTATGAGGGTTCACCCACTCAACGCGCACAATCGGTCCACGCAACAGCACCGGACGGTTAGGATCAAATTCGGCGCTGAAGGCGTGATGGGCGACTGCCTGCATACCAGCGCTCATCCACAGCCCAGCAGCAAGAAGTCCTGCTGCGCCTGTTTTAAGCCAAAAAGAAATTGATTTCATAATAGTGCTCCCTGATTGTCTTGTGGTCGCTTAATGAGTCGGATTGGCGATACCGCCCGGATCTTCACCCCGGTATTCTGCTTCTAGTACACGAGCGCCTTTCATGATGCCTTCTAGTGCATAGTTCGCTTCATGACAAGCATACTCGAACAGCTTGTTGTCGGTGCGTGGCCACGAGTACTCGCCGCTGAAAGAAGCAGTCCACACGGAAGGGTCCTCTACGGTAAAGCGGTATATCACCTTGTCGGGGTTCTCGTACTCAAAGTATTCTGTGACCTTCATATTGGCTGAGCCGCGCGAGAAATTGGGGGTGTCCCTGAAGTTTGTCGTCTCAACCACCAGAGTGTCTCCTTCCCACCATCCGATAGAATCGCCGAGCCATTTTTGAATGTTAGACGGGTCGTGCTCGGCGTTCATTCTGACGATGCGCGCTTCGTGCACCATTTCAATCTGAATAAGAATCGTGTCTTCCGTTTGCACGATGCGTTTGTGGTTGTTGTAAAGTGCGGGAAGCATCGGTGGCCCTGCAGTGGAGCCAAATGACATGATGCAGCGCTCCGCAAACGGCCGGTTTTCGGGATTGTCGTAGGGGCCGGGTGCATCTAGTCCCGCATCCAGCCAGTAGGCTGTACCATCATTTGCTCCACCTTCCCGGCGTGGCGCTTCGCCCGCACCCAGAGCCGCACGCTGCGCATCACGCAGTGCATCGGTTACGGGTGGCATCCTGCCGTTAAGCGGGTCGGTAATAATGGACGATCTGAATTCGCTGTTTATGCGGACCACATCTGTGCCGTTATCTACCCAGAATGTGTTATAGCCCCCGACATTGCCGGCAGCACCCGTAGAACCATCTCCACCTTGAGGGGGTGCCGAACGGTCGGGGTCACTGCCCACCTGATTCTCTTCTTTACGCTCGAATTCGGCATTAGCAATGCCAAAGGCTTCATCGTTGGTCAGGATCAGCCGATTTCCGAATCGAGAGGGACGTTGAAATGGCGTCAGCGTAGACACGTCGTAAGTGCCGGAAAAATCCGGTTTGCCATCGGCGGTACGGGGAATTTCACCGTTCTGCGCCAGGCTGGGGGGCATGATGCAGAACCCGGCAACAACAAGCAGGTAAGTGGAACGTTTTTTTGAAGTTTTCATGTGCATGCTCCTGAACTCAATCTCGGGGAAGCGGGTATCTGCGATACTCACCATAAATAAGCTCTTCAACGAATTCGACACATCGGAAATCCATGATTCGGGCGTCAGATTCCATGCGGCGGTAAATAGGCATTTTGATGGTAAAGGGTTCGGTCAGTACCAAGGGATCTTCAATTGTCGCCTCATAGTCGATGTGATTGGGGCCCATCAGGGTGTAGCGCTCGGTGACTTTCATCTGATAGCTGTGATGACTGCCGGCGCGGTCCAGCCAGGTGCCGTCGTGCAATCCCGTCACCTCGACGACCAACGTGTCTCCGTCCCAGCGGCCTGCGGACCACCCCATCCAGGAGTCAAGCGGTGCTGGACCCGGGTCTTCGAGGTAAATATCCCGTACGGCGCCTGCAAACTGATAGGCAATAAAAAAATCGTTATCACTCTGGATGATCTGAAACGGGTGTGGCAGGTAGGTCGCCCTCGGCACTCCCGGCATATAGCACTTAACTTCAGGATCGCGGGTGATCCAGTTGGCCGCGTTGTCTTCTTTGACCCTGCGAGCTTGCTCGTTGTAAGGAATCCGGCCGCCACCTTCAATGACACCCATGGAACCGGGTACCGACAGAACGGCCCCGGCTGCGAGTGTTTCTGCAGCAGGCACAGCATTTACCGGACCTTCCCGCATCATCACCGAGTGTCTCGCAATGTGCGGTTCTAAATCCCAGTTTGCTTCGTTCAAGACTTGCCAGACACCATTAAAGTCTGGCAGTCCACTCGAGAGGCGTGGAATTTCCTGACCGCTCAGCGGGAGATGGCCCGTAAGCATCACCATCAGAACAGACAGTCGTAGAAAGCTGAAATAAGATCTTTGCTTGAAGGACATTGATGTCTCCGTGCAGGGTGCCATGATAAAAGATCTGGAACCTGATTTACTTGTTATTGTGGTCGCATATGTACCCCGTTGGCTACATTACGATGGGTGGCATCAGTGATCATGCCACTCCCTCCGATTGTGCCGTATGTCGCGCAGAAAGAAAAATCTGCTGTCCTCGCCCGGCACGAACCAATGATACTCACTACGTGCACCTTCAGGCGCGTCTAGGCCGTTTTATCCAGGCCGAGCTATCGTGAAGATGGAATCCGCGTCTACCCGCGCGTAATCATTGTATCCAAGGCGGCCGATCGGCATCATTTTAGCCACATCAATAAGGCCGCCTTCGGTGATCATGGCGTCATCAATGTGAACACCAATGACTTCTCCAAATATCACCTTATAGCCATCTCCGTGATCCCATCCTGGTATAAGGGTGGTTTTAACATACTTGCATTCAAGCTGAACCGGAGCCTCGGCAATTCTCGGCGCCTTTACCAGAGTGGAACCGACGGGCGTCAGACCTGCCAGCGCAATCTCGTCCGTTTCCGGAGGCAAGGTGGCAGAAGAGAGGTTCATCTGTTCCCTGAGTTCCCATATTGCCAGATTGCATACGAACTCACCGGTAGTCTCGACATTCCGTGCCGTGTCCTTGTTACGATCATCTGTACTGCTTGCGCCTGCTGAAAACATAACGGTTGGAGGTCGGTAACAGACAGCATTGAAAAAGCTGTAAGGGGCTAGATTAAACACCCCATCGCTGTCGATTGAGCTGATCCAGCCTATGGGCCGCGGGATCACTAGGCTATTGAAGGGATTTTTGGGCAGTCCGTGGTTCTGGTTTTTCGGTTCGTAGAACATGGGGCGGGCTCCATACGGAAGGTTGGCAAAGACATAGCAAACCATCTCGTATTCCGGTCTGCAAGCCAACGGCGAGGCGTAGATCAGGCCGCCATGATTTCGCCCAGTCTGGTTGGCAGGACAAAAGTCTCATCTTCCCTGCGTCTGGAATCCTGCGATGCTTCCCGCTGGATTTTCGTTACAATGGCTTAATGTCCCACTATCTGACAGCGCCCGTTTCAACACCCGACATGCCGGGCGGGATTCCTTACATCATTGTGAATGACGTTGCTGAGCGCTTCAGTTTTTATGGCTTGCGGGCAATTCTGGTCATTTTCATGACCCAGTATCTGATGTCTTCGGACGGGCAGTTAGCCACGCTGCCTGATGAAGATGCGACGTCATATTTCCACTTATTTACCGCAACTGCCTATTTTCTGCCGCTGCTTGGCGCGATCATTGCTGATGCCTTCTGGGGTAAATACAAGACCATCATCTCGCTGTCGCTTGTTTACTGCGCGGGGCATTTCTCGCTGTTTCTGGACGATACCCAGATCGGCCTGTTTTTAGGTCTGACCCTGGTCGCGGTAGGTTCCGGGGGCATCAAGCCCTGTGTGGCCTCAAATGTCGGCGACCAGTTTGGCAAGACCAATAAGCATCTACTGTCACGGGCTTACAGCTGGTATTACCTCGGCATTAACCTTGGGTCGTCAACTTCTTCCTTGCTTACGCCCTGGCTGCTGGAACACTTTGGGCCGGCAGTAGCTTTTGGCGTGCCCGGCGCTTTCATGGCGCTGGCGACGCTGACCTTTTGGGCAGGCCGTCGGGAATTTGTCCATATTCCGCCAGCAGGCCAGGGGTATCTGCAGGACATCACCGGCCCCGAAGGCCGGCGGGTGGTGAAGCGTCTATTGGTGATTTATGTTCTGGTTGCGGCTTTCTGGTCCCTGTTTGATCAACAGGGTAGTACTTGGGTATTACAGGCGCAGAATATGGACAGGATGGTATTCGGAGTCGAGTTGCTGCCCGCACAGATTCTGGCTGCAAATCCGTTTTTGATCATCTTGCTTATACCGACCTTTACCTACCTGATCTATCCGGCCATGAACAAACTGTTCGAGCTTACCCCTGCCCGGCAGATGTGTATTGGTATGTTTCTAGCTCTGACTCCGTTTCTCGTCACCGCTTGGTGTGAATCGCAAATTCAGCTGGGCTTGACGCCCCATATCAGCTGGCAGCTGCTGGCTTACCTTTTGCTCTCGGTTGCTGAGGTAATGCTGGTGATAACGGTTATGGAATTCTCCTACACGCAGGCGCCCAAGCGTATGAAGTCTCTGGTCATGTCTTTCTTCTACTTGTCGATCTCGGCAGGTAATGTCTTTACCGCGGTGGTCAACCAGATAATTCAAAACCCTGATGGCTCCTCTAAACTAGAAGGAGCCATGTATCATTTATTTTTTGCAGGCTTCATGGGAACTGCCGCAGTACTCTTTGCTTTGTATATGGCGAGCTATGATATGGACTTTATTATTCATGATGAGGCAGGCAGTAATGACTGAGCAGAGGCGAAACCACAGCTACAGCAAAAGTGAGGCTCTGCTGCAAAGAGCAAAGAACGTGATTCCTAACGGCATTCCGGGACACTTCAATCCGATGGCACAGGTGCCAGCGGGAACGTACCCTCATTATGTGGACCGCGCGAAGGGCTCACGGTTCTGGGATGTGGATGGCAATGAATATATTGATTACATGTGCGCTTATGGTCCTATGATTCTGGGTTACGATAACGAAGTTATCGAACAGGCGGTACGCGATCAGCTGTCCAAAGCAGACACTTGCTCACTTGCCTCTCCGGTGATGGTCGATTTAGCGGAAACGTTCGTGGATTTGATACCCTGGGCGGATTGGGCGACTTTTGCGAAAAATGGCGCTGACGCGACCAACATGGCGGTGCTCATTGCACGCACGCACACGGGCCGTCGGAAACTGATCGCCATTGAAGGGGGCTACCATGGCAGTTCCCCCTGGATGCAGGCAAGAGGCCGTGCCGGTATCAGCGAGCGTGATCACCATGAATTGATTCGGATTCCCTGGAACGATCTTCCCGCCTTGCAATTAGCACTGCTTGAACATCCGGGAGAAGTCGCAGCATTCATCAGCTCGCCCTACCATCACCCGGTTTATGAAGACAATGCCCTGCCAGATTCTGGCTATTGGAAGGGGGTGCACGAAATTTTGCGTGAGCATCAGGTGCTATCAATCTGTGATGACGTGCGAGCGGGTTTCCGCCTGCATATGGAGGGTTCCCCCGCTTACTTTGGCTATACGCCGGACCTCAGCTGCTACTGTAAGGCGATCGCCAACGGATATCCGATTGCAGCTGTGGTTGGGCGCGGCGAACTTAAGGATGCGGCGGCTAGCGTCTTTCAGACCGGCAGCTTTTGGTTCTCGGCTGGACCTATGGCGGCAGCGCTCGCGTGCCTGCGGGAACTGAAGCGTCTTGAAGTGCCCGCGCGTGTTCTCAAGACAGGAACCGCGCTGTGGAGTGGTTTGCAATCGATCTCCGCAGACGCCGGCCACGAGTTGGTTGTAAGTGGGATTCCTTCAATGGCTTACTTGCGTACAGAGCACGAGGCCGGGCCGGGGTTTCATCAGGCCTTATGTGGAGAGTGCACGAGGCGGGGTTTATTTTTAACTTCTCACCATAACCTGTTTGTTTCCGCTGCCCACAATGAGGAAGATCTCGCGCAGAGCTTCGAGATTTTCGCCGACGCGTTAAAGGCCGTTAAAAAACGATTTTAAGCCGGATCGAACTCACGCGACTGAATGTACAGCATAGCAATGGTGCGCGGATTCAGGTTTTGGAATGAAATTTCCAGATCCGGAACGCATTTGCTGTTGGTTGTCTCACCCGGGCTCGGCGTAGTTTTACGATGAATTTTCGATAAGCTCGGCGAGAGCTGAGACGTTTGGCTGCAAGCCAGTAAAAGATCAGTCCTGACCCGATAAAGCCCAGACTAAACAGTCCCTCCACCGGTCGGCTGATCAGGGTGAATCCCAGAATCCAGCCAGTGAGCAGGAGATAGAGTAATGGCGGCAGGGGGTAAAGAAACGTTTGGTAAGGTCTCTCCAGATCTGGCTGTTGGTAGCGTAGTACGAAAATGCCTGCGATGGTAACGAAGCTATTGAGTGCGAGGGTAAAGCCGGAAAAAACCAGCACGGACTCAAAGGTCGAAGAAATGATAAATATCAGTGCGACGGAAGACTGTATCCAGATTGCGGTGGCAGGTATTCCGCTGCGGTTCTTACGGCCTAGTATTCCGATTGCAGGATAATCCTCGCCGATGACCTGGATTACCCTCGGACCGGCCATGGTCATTGCGCTTACAGTAGAGATTAGGAGCATGGCCAGAACCAGGCCAGTGAGACGTCCCGCCGTCTCTCCGAAAGCAGCCTGCGCTGCGATAGCTCCTATTTCAACCTGGCCTGCCATCAGGTCCATCGGTGCAGCGTAGAGAAAAGAAAAATTGAGCCCGAGGTAAAGCAGGGTGACAGCAGCTGTGCCGGAAATCAAAATCCAGGGAAGCGTGCGTTGGGGGTCCTCTAGTTCGCTACTGAGATAGGTTGCCGCGTTCCACCCAGTGTAGGCAAAGGACACGTAGATGAGTGCCACAGCATAGGCTCCGCTGGTGATTATTGCGAAGTCCCCCTCGGTGGGAAGGAAACTCACCGGCGGTGGTGTGTCCACCGCTATCAGGGTGCCGAAAACAAAAGCTAGAATCACACCGATTTTCATCAGGGTGAAAATCACCTGGGTGCCGCTGCTGTTTTTGTGATTGGTGGCGTGGATTCCTGTCAGCATAATGAGAAGGGCTGCTGCAAGAAGCTTCTGAATATTTATACTCAGGCCCTCCGGAAAAATCGAAGAGGCATAAGCGGCAAACGTCATCGCAGCCAGCGCGACCGGTCCGGAAAAACCCACCGTCGAGGAAACCCAGCCCGACACAAAGCCCGCAGCAGGATGATAAATTCGACTGAGCAGATTGTATTCTCCACCTGAGCGGGGCAGGGCGGCACCGAGTTCGCTGTAGGTCATGGCCCCACAGAGGGCGGCCACACCTCCAATTGCCCATAGAGCGAGCAGGGCGAAGCCTGATCTGATATCAAGCAGTTGAAAACCAAGACTGGTGAAGACACCCGTCCCCACCATATTGGCGATGACAACTGCGGTGAGGGTGGGGAATCTGAACTTATCTGACACCATATCAGTTGATACGGCGGGTCTCGCCGGGCACCATGAAAAGATCTGCTCCGCGCAACGGCCGTGGTCTCTGCATCGGGTCTCCGGGAATCGTTCTGGGGACGTGGATGCCGACATTGCGTTTGGCGCCGACTCGGTTTTCTAGAATACTTCTGCCTTCGCGGCTCCCAAAAAACCAGTACGGAGGGAAAGCCATACTCGGAGAGACCTGACTCCAATAGTCGGTGTCTCGAGCGAAATGGACGTCATGAGAATCGGCATCCCCCATATGCACGACCACGCTACGTTCGTCGAGGGTAACGCGCCAGACAATATTCTGGACGTTCAGACGGTCGGTTGGCCATCCAGAATGTGGAATCCGAACGGCCTCCACTTTCAGCTTGTCCATGGAAAGTGTGACAGGTGGATCCTGATACTCGAGGGCAACGCCGTTCACCCGATCAAAAACCAACTCTTGTTCGCGGGCCGCTCTTGACCGCATAGCGAGAACCGCTTGCTGCGGTGCGTAGAGAATGATGTCGGGCTGCGCAACCAGTAGGCTGAGCATGTCGTCAGCGGAGAAGTGATCTCCGTGAAAGTGACTAACAAAAATCGCGTCTACGCCATCAAAGGGTTCGTTGCCGGCAAAAAGCGCCGCCCGCATCGCTTCGGGTACCAGCAGATACTGACCATAGCTCTCTGCGTACAGCGGGTCGAACAGCACCTTGGTGTCGCCGTCCGTAACCATCACCGCTTCGTTCGCCATGTAGAACGCCTGCTGCGCGATCGCTTGCGTCGTCAGCGTCAGAATTGAAGCAAAGGCGACAGCGATTGTTTTCAGTTTCACCGCTTTTTAATCGTCCTGATTTTGCGCTGCCATTCTCTCTTCGGCCCGGTGCCCAGAAAGAATGTTGTACATCCCGTAGTTGCCTTCATGACAGGCATATTCATAAATTTTGTCAGGCGTATGGTCAAAAATGATCTCCCGGGTGTACGGGGAGGTAAATTGCCCTGGATCACTCGACGTGAGCTGGTACTGAAGTGCGTTGTCGCTGATTCTGGTGATACGTTCAACGTTTACTTTTCTGTCCGTCTGCGGACTGCTGCTACTGGCATCAGAATAGTTTGTTGTCTCGATGACTAGTGTGTCGCCTTCCCACCAGCCGCGTGAATCGCCGTGCCAGAGTTTCACGCTGGCAGGTGCATGGGGTTGTTCGATGATCGGGATGATGCGCGCATCGTGGGCCATTTCCTGATAGATCACCACAGTGTCCCGCGACTGCACAATCTGCCAGTAGCTGTTATAGCCTGAGCCAAGCCGGGGCGCTCCGAACGACAGGCAGCGCTCTCCCAGCGGTCGGTCAGTCCATGAATCCGCAGGATGGCTCGCGCGCCACTCTCGCAATTCCCGGGCTGCGGCAACGGCTGCTTCGGTTCGCGGAGGATATTTACCGTTGGGTGGGTCTGTGATCTGAGAAGTACGGCGGTGTACGGTCCGCTCCGCCATCCATTGCGAGTCGTAGTTCCCGGTAGTTGGATCGTAGGAGTTGATTTCGCCGCTAAACACGGCTTCGAGAACGCCGCCACCAAACAGCGCATCTTCTCCAGCCGCCATGATTTCGCCGATTCGCTGTTGAATGAAAGTTACGTCTTCGTCAGTCAGTAATTCCTTGTCGCCGAAGACATCGGGTCTCTCCACCGGGGTGATGGTGTTATTTTCCCACACGCCCTGCAGATCGGGATGTCCGTCGGGTGTTCGCGGGGCCTGATAGTTGGAATCTGCTTGACCGTTTACTTGGCCGGAAATTGCTAAAAAAAGCAGCAAAATCAACGAGCTAATTTTTATTATTGTGCGGGTCATGGGGGCTGTCCTCAATGCTCAACAGTGATGGTTTATCTTCAACTACTGGCTGTCATTTCGCAAGTGCCCGGAACTGCGCCAGAGCCTCGTTTGAGAGGGTAGTTGTCGCTCAGTCTGCCCGGCTGGGGAGCCGTGACAGGCCGAACAGCAGAGCGCCTAGAATGATCCAGAACACAATGATCGACCATTCCTGCGGCCAGACCAGTGCCGATGGGCTACCGGGGAAATAGAGCGCGCCGATGGCCACTGAGAGAACAAGAGCGAGGTAACCTGTGAAACTGCCCCCTGGTGCTTGATAGGGCCGCTCCAGTTCGGGTTCATTTTTGCGCAGCGCCAGAAATGACAATGCAACGAAGGCATAGGCCAAAACGATGCCGAGCCCGCCTGCATTAACCAGCCAAACCAGTGCCGGCCGACCAAAAAAAGGTGAGATCACCGACAATGCCCCAATCAGCAGAATCGCATTCTTGGGGGTGTGATATCGGGGATGGACTTTGGCCAGCGCTGCGGGGAGCATGCCCGCCTTTGCCATGGCATAGAGGGCGCGGCTAGCACCGACGATCAGGGCATTCCAGCTGGTCACGATGCCAGCAAGTCCCGTCACGAGCAAAACAGTTTCGCCCATTTCGCCGTAAATCATGCTGTTGGCTTCAGCTGTCACCAGATCAGCTGTGGCAAGCGCTTCACTGCTCATGACCAGACCCACACCAATGATGATCAGCGTATACCAGGCAATGGCCATCATCACGGACAGAATTAGAGCCGTGCCGATATCGCGGTAGGGGAGATCAATTTCTTCAGCGGCCTGTGGAATGATGTCAAAGCCCACAAACATAAACGGCACCATGACCAGCACAATCGTGATACCGGCCGCCCCTTCAGCAAACAGCGGTTCAAGATTGGAGACCGAGCCGGTAACCCCAGCGCCGCTGACAAAGAAGAAGCCGACGATGAGGATCAGCAGAACGACCGTGGTCTGTACGATGGCAACAAATTTGACGCCGACAACATTCAGCGTGGTCATGATGACTGCGCCGGCAATGCCGGTAGCTACCCAGGTGGCATAAACATCCCAACCCGCAACCGTCCACAGATAGCCTATGTCCAGCCCGGGCACCAGCGAGTCCATGACCGTCGGCAGAGCAACTGCTTCAAAAGCGATAACAGACATATAGCCTAGAATGATGGCCCAAGTGCAGATGAATGAAGCCCGATAGCCGAGGGCTCTTTCGCTGTAGACGTGTTCGCCGCCCGCGTAAGGTAGTGCGGACGACAGTTCTGCATAAGTCAGGCCGACTACTGCAATGGCGCCACCGCCAAGCAGAAACGCGGTGATGGCACCAAGAACGCCTGCGGAAGTGATCCAGGTGCCGGTGAGGACGACCCAGCTCCAGCCGATCATCGCACCGAAGGCGAGCGCGACCACGTCCCGTCTGCCCAGAACGCGAAGAAAACTCGATTGATGAGAACTGTCAGACATGAAACTGTTTCTGGATTCCTGTCGTTTTTGCTTTTGAACCGGACTGTCGTGGTCTTTTTCCCGCGCTGTTCGAGGTGCAGTTCCAGTTGGTGGACTCAGGCCAAAAAACGGCTGGTCCCCTCAATGACCAGCTGGCGGGTCTTCTGACTTAACTGCTGTCAGTAAAACAATTATGCGAGGTTTTTACCAGCAATGAGACTGATTACATTTTTCCTGATGGGCGTGGCGCTCATTGCATGCGAAGTCGATACCACCCCTAGATTCGAAAGGATGAGCTTCGAGGAATTGGCAGAGTACAACCGTGGCAAGTCACTCGCTCAGATGATCGTATGCGATGATGAGAACCGTTCTTTTAGTCGGGTGCGCCGGCGCCGTTGTATGACGGTCGAAGCGAGGTATGGATCCCGTGAACAGATCGGGCAACTCGGCGTAATGAATACTATTCCCGGCTATTCTGGTGTCGAATAAGCCGCATCTTCTGACTTGCTCTACGCAGCGCTCGGAATCGCCCGGCCATAGCTGACGCTGACTTGAATTTATGTCTCTAGGCCTATGGCGCCGTGCGCTTCAGGGCGTCAGATTCGTACACCAGCGAACCCCCTATCCAGGTTTTCTCGACGTCGACCTCCATGATGCGCTCCGGATCGATAGACAGCAGATCTTCGGACAGCAATATCATGTCGGCAAACTTGCCTACCTCAAGCGTGCCTTTTTTGTCTTCTTCGAAGTTGAGGTAGGCCCCCAGCGCCGTGTAGGCGCGGATGGCTTCTTCCATGGTGATAGCTTCGTCTTCTCCGTATACAGTGCCCGTCATCCCCTTGCGGGTTACGGCGGCGTATAGACCTACCAGCGGTCCGATCGGCAAAATGTCGCTGGAAATGGCCACGGTTATTCCGTGATCCATCGGGCCGCGCAGCGGATTGTTGTGCTGCAGTCTCCAGCCATCGAGGTTTTCTGCGTAGCGCCCTTCGAGGGTATAGGTAAAATTTGGCTGTTGGGTAATGTGAATGTCATGCTCTGCCATCAGTTCCATGGTCAACTCTGGAGGCCGCATAGAAAAATGATTCAGGTAGTGGCGATGATCTTCACGAGGATTGCGTTCGAGGGCATCCGCTAAGGTATTGACCACTAATACAATGGCAGCGTCTCCAATTGCGTGAATACCCATTTGGTAGCCCGCGTCATGAATCAAGTTGAGGTGATTTACTAGTACCCCTTCAGGCATGTTTAGATACCCTCGGTACTCTCCCTGATTGACGTAGGGCTCCAGTGTATAGGCGGCCGGTCCTGTGAAACCACCGTCAGCAAAGACTTTTATTGCCCCAGGCTTCAGAAAGTCATCTCCTTTTCCTACCCGAGCGTTCAGCGCATTAATTGCAGCGGCATCATACCACTGGAACTGTAGGGTTGACCGCGGCAGTGCCAACTCATTGCTCTGATAAAGCTCCTCAAACATTTCATAGTCTTCGACGGTTTTAGAGGCATCGGTGATGGAAGTGATGCCCTGGGCCAATAGAGCATTCAGGTTAACCTCCAGGCTGGCGATGATCTCCTCGTAGGTGGAATCTGGTACTAGCTTTCCGACAAGATTCTGGCGCTCCCTAATGATCCCATTTAGCATTCCATCCTCACCGACTTCAATGACACCTCCTGCCGGTTGAGGGGTCTCGAGGGTGATTTCTGCGAGCTGCAATGCCATGGAATTTGTTACTGCACTATGCCCTCCTGCCCGAGTCAGGATGACCGGGTTGTTTGGAGAAACCGCATCAAGATCAAGACGCAGTGGGCGCCGCCCTTCATCAAGCTCGTCCTCAGACCAACCGTAGCCAGTGATCCACTCGCCCTCACCAATCTCTGCGATTTTAGCCCTGATGAGCAGTTGAATCTCTTCGATAGAGGTGACTTCGCTCAGTTCGATATAGCGCTGTGGCCGTCCACGGATGTGTGTGTGAGAGTCGTTGAACCCGGGTATGACAAGCTTACCTTCTAGATTGACTGTCTCTTCAGCGTCAAATCGTTCAGTCAGGCTGCTGTCACCGATCGCCGCGATCAGCCCGTCAGTGACTACGAGGGTGTCGACTAGTGAGAAAGCTTCATCGGCAACGAATATCTTGCCGTTGGTCAGAATGAGGTCAGCGGGACTCGGAGAGCGCATTGTCTCTGATTCCTGTCCGCCGCAAGCGATCAGGAAAACCAGGATGAAAAGTTGTAAAGTAGCGGTTCTCACTTTATTAATCAACATGGGATCCTCTCCGGCCAGTATTTCAAACCAATAGTTTTTCCTTGTGCACGTAATCCAGAGTTTGACTCAGTGCGATGTCAAACATGCTGATCATCTCGTCAATCTGTTCCCGGCTGATAATTAAGGGGGGACAGAAGGCGATACAGTTGCCGCTGACTGCCCTGATGAGCAAGCCATTATCCTGACAGTACTGTTTGGCTGCTGCGCCAACCTTGCCATCAGAGAAGCTTTTTCTTTGGGCCTTGTTGGCAACCAGTTCGATCGCAGCGATCAGGCCTTTGCCGCGCACCTCTCCGACCAGAGGGTGGCTTTCGTACTTTCGCAGACGACTTTGCATGTAGTCGCCGACCCGAGCGGCATGTTCAAACAGCTGCTCCCGCCGGTAAATTTCCAGCGCCTTCAGCGCCGCCGCAGCCGCGACCGGATGGCCTGTATAGGTATAACCATGGCCGAAAATGCCGAGTTGATTGCTGGGTTCGCGCATAGCTTCATACATGAAGCCGGGCACGACAGCCGCGCTTATGGGTATATAGGCTGCGGACAGCTGTTTAGCAAGGCTCATTAGATCAGGTTTTATGCCCATCGTGTTCGAGCCAAAGTCATTACCAGTCCGGCCGAATCCGCAAATTACTTCATCAGCCCAGAACAGGATTTCATGTTTCTTCAATACCTCCTGCACTGCGGGATAGTAACTGTTCGGAGCGACAACGACACCTGCAGCGCCGCCGATAGGCTCAGCGATGAAGGCGGCAATCGTGTCTGCTCCTTCTCGCTCGATCAGCTGTTCGAGTTCTTTAACGAGGCGCCC
>JASMER010000039.1 GCA_030752195.1 Gammaproteobacteria bacterium | reverse complement strand
CACTGTTATCGCCGCGCAAGATACAGCTCGGATATTTCCAGGTAACCGCCGAGCCGGTCTCTACCTGAGTCCAGGATATCTTGGCATTGGCATGCGCCAGGCCTCGTTTGGTGACGAAGTTGTAGATACCGCCCTTGCCCTCAGCATCACCCGGATACCAGTTTTGCACGGTTGAGTATTTGATCTCAGCGTCATCCAGCGCAACCAGTTCAACCACCGCCGCATGCAGTTGATTTTCATCACGCATGGGCGCGGTACACCCTTCCAGATAGCTGACATGACTGCCCTCGTCGGCAATGATCAGAGTGCGTTCGAATTGACCGGTGTTGGCTTCGTTAATTCGAAAGTACGTGGATAGCTCCATGGGGCAGCGAACACCTTTGGGGATGTAAACAAAAGAGCCGTCACTGAAGACGGCACTGTTCAAAGCCGCATAGAAATTATCTTTCCGCGGCACGACGCTGCCCAGATGTTTTCGAACCAGATCCGGGTACTGCTGCACCGCTTCCGATATAGAGCAGAACAGCACACCCGATTCCGCCAGTTTTTCGTAGGTCGCCAGCAGCTCCGGATCGACTTCATCGAGACTTTTGGGGCGGTCTTCCATACTTTTTGGCTGGGAATAATAGGAGATGCTCTGAAAGTCGACGTCCGGATAATCGACGTGCGCCCAATCGGGGCCCGCCATCTCACACCAGACCTGGAATGCCCCCAAACGCCATTCAAGCAGCCATTCCGGCTCATTCTTTTTTGCCGAGATAAAACGAATCGTGTCTTCGGTCAGGCCGGGCGACAGCGTGTCGGATTCTATGTCAGTGGTGAATCCGGCTGCATAATCCTTGGCAATAGCTTGGTCAATCTGTTCTTGCGACATGGTCTTTCAAATTCCTGAAGTTAACTGACAGCGAACGCTAATGGGAACTGCCCATCAGCGTCAGCGGCACGGCTTCCTGGTCGATCCTGCCGGGCACGCGGGTATCCTGATTTTCTGAGATCGCTCTGACTTCCTGCCGACGCATCAGGTCTCCCAAAGAGATCTCCGCAAGAAAAGAGCGAATTTGCTCGCTCAGGTCCATCCACAGATGATGAGTCAGGCAGGTCTCCCCGTTTTGGCAATCGCCGGCGCCACCGCAGCGGGTCGCATCTGACGTTTCATTAACGGCCTCTATCACCTCAGCCACGCTGATCTCAGACGCTGCGCGACTCAAATTATATCCTCCGCCCGGGCCCCGAACGCTTCTGACCAGACCCTGTTGGCGAAGGGCGCAGAATAGTTGCTCGAGGTACGACAGTGAAATGTCCTGCCGCTGAGAAATCGCAGAGAGCGGAGTCGGTCCTTCACGATGGTGGAGCGCGAGATCCAGCATGGAAGTTACGGCATAGCGCCCCTTCGCAGTCAGTCGCATGGGAATACCTGAGTGTTTTAATAAGGATTGCGGAGTGTTCCATACCCGACTATTTAAGTCAAGAATACGCGGCAGAACACCAGTGGGATTAGCGGCGTAGTAAACAAGTCTCAGTAACAGACCCCACGGCCTCTCGAGGCAAGAAATTGCGTCTGTCTTTCATCCCAAATCTGCTGAAAGCTGTTATCCTGAGATCAAGCTGGTACTGGCCGGAGCCTGCTTTTGGGTCTGTATAAGCAATAAAACACGAATGAAAAGAACAATAATAGAGGGTCAAGATGATGTCAGCCCCAGAGCCTTCTGACAGCCCCGCTTCGGCAGAGAGTAACAGCACCAGCATTCCCTACCCATCCGAGCGCTATGCCTGGTACGTGGTCATCATCCTGATGATCGTCTACGTCTTTTCATTCGTCGATCGCCAGATACTGTCGCTGCTGGTTGATCCAATTAAGGCAGATCTGGGGCTTTCAGACACTCAGATCAGCTATCTCGGTGGCTTCACTTTCGCACTCTTCTACACGTTCTTCGGCATACCAATTGCGCGCTGGGCAGACAGCAAAAACCGGACTGTGCTGATTACCGTCGGTCTCGCAGTATGGAGTTTCTTCACCATGCTGTGTGGCACCGCGAGCCGATTCTGGACGTTTGCTTTCTATCGCATGGGGGTCGGCATGGGCGAGGCAACCCTCTCACCGTCTGCTTACTCGATCATTACCGATATGTTCAGGCCGGAACGACTGGCCGTTGCCATCAGCCTATATTCCGCCGGCATCTACATCGGCAGCGGACTGGCACAGGTTTTCGGCGGCATCGTAATCGGCTTCGCCGTATCAGCCACGGAACTGACCGTACCCTTTGTGGGTGCTGTGGCACCGTGGCAGTATGTCTTCTTCGCAGTCGGCTTTCCTGGCCTGCTATTCACGCTTGCTTTACTGACCGTCAGAGAACCGGTCAGGCGCAATCGCAGCAAATCAGATCCAAGCAAAGTGATTCAGCCCCCACCAATTAGCGAGGTGGTTGCTTACATCAGGGCTAACAGCAGGACTTTCCTCTTTCACAATCTCGGTATCGCGTTTACCTCCTTTGTGTCATACGGCGCGGCTTACTGGGTGCCTTCCTACCTGATACGGGTCCACGGGCTCAGCGCGCAAGAAACAGGTATTTACTATGGCTGGGTGGTAGTCGTATTCGGAACCGCAGGGATCGTGCTGGGAGGCTATCTCGCAGACATACTGACGCAGCGCGGCAAGGCTGAAGCGAAGATGCAGGTTGCCATGGGCGGAGCGTTGCTGGGTGTTCCTTTCTCCATACTCTACCCCTTAATGCCTACACCGAGTGCCGCGCTGCTGGCGCTCTGCCCGGCTGCTTTTGCCGCGGCCATGCCGCTTGGCGTCGCCGCAGCTGCCATACAGCAGATTATGCCTGCCAACATGAGAGCCCAGGGCTCGGCGCTTTATCTGTTCGTCATTAATCTGATTGGGCTGGGGCTCGGCCCGTCAGCAGTAGCCTGGTGCACCGACTATGTGTTCCAGGATCCCAACAAGGTCAATCTGTCATTGATGTGGGTGGGCACCTTCTTTGGCCTGCTCTCTGCGGGGCTGTTGTACTTTGGCAGCAAACATTACCAATCCACGTTGAGCTATCTGGAGGCGTACAATGAAAAACAGATGGCGTGACACGCTCGCGGGCATGGCGATGTTCTTTGACTTTACTTTGCTTCGTTTTCACTAGCCCTACAGGAGTACTGACACGTGTTATTGCATAACTTCCTGGAATTTTTCGGCCGCGAATATCCTGATCAACCGTTTGCAGAGCATCAGGGACAGAACCTGACCTACGGACAAGCCGACGCCTGGGCTAATCGATTCGCGAACAGTCTGCTGGCAAGCGGGCTGGTCAAGGGAGACCGGTTTGCCTGGCTGTCTAAAAACAATCTAGAAATTTGTCTGATGTTCTTCGGCGCTTCGAAGGTGGGCATTATTCCGGTACCGCTGAACTATCGTCTGGCCCCAAGAGAATGGGCATACATCGTCAGTGACGCTGAGAGCCTGATGCTGTTTTGTGAGGATGAGTACACGAGCGGAATCGATTCCGTAAAATCGGAAATACCCTCGGTCAAACGCTGGGTCACACTGGGCAGCGACAGCAAGCCGGGGGGATGGCAAACGCTGCCCGACTGGTTAGAAGAGGACCCCGCGAAACCTACCGCATCTGTCTGCGAATCCGACCAGTGTTATCAGATGTATACCAGCGGGACTACGGGACTGCCCAAAGGCGCCATGATTAGCCAGGGAAACGTGACCAATAACATCCAGATGGCCCATCTCGCCTCCAGCATCACGCCTCGACAGGAACGGAACCTCATTGTGGCTCCGGTTTTCCATGCTGCCGCAGCTTTAAGCATGATGGCGATGGTCGCCAGCGGCTCGACACTGGTCATCCACCACGAGTTTGTTCCGGCCCGTGTCGTGCATAGCCTCGATGAAGAAGCCATCACCATGACCACGATGGTGCCTGCGATGATTCAGGCCTGCCTGGTGGCTGTTCCCGATATAGCCACCCGGAAATTTGAAAAACTCCGGCTGATCTCCTACGGCGCGAGCCCGATTGCGCAGGAGACCCTGCAGAAAGCCATGTCAGTTTTTGGTTGCGGATTCGCTCAGGGCTTCGGTATGACCGAGCTGACTTGTATTGCCACCAATATGACTCCAGCTGTCCATGAACGAGCCGCTTCAGGCGAGCCGGGACTGTTGCTTTCCGCCGGCCGCCCGCAGATGGGTACCGAGATCAAAATCGCTGACGAAAATGATGAAGAACTGCCCCGCGGTCAGGTTGGCCAGATTCTGGTGCGTGGCCCTCAGACCATGATGGGCTACTGGCGTTTGCCCGAAGCGACTGACAGCGCGCTGAAAGGCGGCTGGATGCATACCGGCGATGCTGGCTACATGGATGAAGAGGGGTTCATTTACATTCAGGATCGGATCAAGGACATGATCGTCTCTGGCGCGGAGAACATCTATCCGGCAGAGGTGGAGCGCGCCATCTTCGAGCACCCGGCTGTCGCCGACACCGCGGTCGTCGGTATCCCCGATGAACAGTGGGGCGAAACTGTTCTGGCATTTGTCGCACTCAAATCCGGGCAAACGCTTGAGCTTGACACCCTGCAGGCCTTCTGCCGTGAACGGCTGGCGGGTTACAAGATTCCCAGCAAGCTGGAAATAATCGATGCCATTCCGCGCAACGCCAGCGGCAAATCATTGAAGACAGAACTCCGCCAGCCCTACTGGGAAGGAAAACAGAGGCAAGTCAGTTAGGCTTCTGTGGAAACTGAAATACTCTTTTTAGGACTAGCCGCCTTTCTGGCCGCCACTCTGGTCCCGGTTTCCTCTGAAATCGTATTCACGGGATACCTGGCGCTGGGTTACAGCAAAAGTGCCTGCCTGATCATTGCCTCGCTTGGTAATTGTCTGGGCACTTCCGTCAATTATGTAATTGGCATGGCCGGACTGCTGGCCGCCAGAAAATGTCTTGGGCTGACACCAGCTACAGAAGCCAAACTGCAGACTCTGAATGAGCGCTATGGGACGTGGGCTCTGTTGCTGGCATGGATGCCGGTGATCGGTGATCCGCTCACGGTGCTCGCCGGCGCTGCGCGTACCCGCTGGTGGGTATTTGCATTCCTTGTGTTTGGCGGGCGAGTCGCGCGTTACCTGATTATACTTTCGCTGTTTGAGGCAAGCAGCCCTGCCTGAGTTAACACCGGGCCAAGGCGTCTTAAAGCCTCAGGATGGTTTGTGCATAAAAGTAGTGGCTGTCCCCTTTACTGACCCGGTCCATATACGCGCCGGGCGCAATATACACATAGCCGCTATCGATCGTCAGTTTGCCAGAGAACAGATGCCAGCGGACTCGCGTCTCCAGCTGATCGCCGAGATGATCTTCCCCCAGACCGCCCTCATGCCGATAGCGCGTAATGCGCCAGCCCTGTGCAGGAGCGGCAAGTGAGGGTCTCTGCCACCGGATGTATGCGTCCACGTTGCTGGCTGGCTGCAGATTCAGCATCAGGCCCGGGGAACTGGTATTGACCCGCTGAAAAGCACGGAAGGAGCCGGTCGGACCGAAATCTGGGCGCGGCACGCCGAAAAGGTGATCCAGCTCGTTGGATTCGTTGTCCAGTGGATCCTTGTCACCGCTGCCATAGTGATAAACAAAACTGAGACGTGGCTGCCAGCTCGTCTGAAAGCTGTAGCCGAATGAGAGATGATAATACCGCGCCTTGTGGTCCCGTAGCGTTGCGGATGCGTCCAAAGCCGGTGCATCGCCGAATTGATATACGGCTTCTGCATCATAATGCCAGCGACCTGCGGCCGGGCTTCTGAACAGTCGTATCCCCGGATTCAGCACATCGAAACGCTGATTGGCCGGTCGGTCCCGTCGCTCATCGGCTCCCAGGAAGTAGAACTGAAGCGAATCTCCCTGCGAGCCCAGTTCTGTAGTGACATAAGCGCCCCAGAAAAAGTCACTTGACTGTTTGTCGGTACGAGGTTCGTTGTCGATCCAGTCGCCCTCTACCAGACGCGTTGTTGGCCGGGTGTAGAACATTTCTATGGTCGTTCCGCCTGACTCGAAACCGGCGTGAACGCCTGCGAAAGAGTTTATGGTGTTGCGAAACCGATTACGGGCAGCAAAACGCCGGCTTCCTTGATCCATCGTAAACCGGCCTACCTTGACGAACCCGCTGTCGCCCTCACGAAAAACGTCTCTGATTGGAAAGCTCACATTGGCCTGCAATATATCTAGAGGATTGGCGAAAAAACTGTCTAGCGGCGAACCCTCATCAGTCAGATAGGTTCGCATATCGGCAAATTCAGCAGTCAGAGAGAACCGATCAAACTTGGCCTCTGTCTTCAGCAGATTGCGCCACTCAAAACCCTGATCGCTGCCCTCAAGACCGTTGCGAAACTGCCCATCCAGGAATTGGATGCGGCTTTGCTGCTCAAACCCGACGGACAGCCAATCGGGCAGCCCCTCACCCTGTTGAGCATCAGCTGATCGAGGGACCGTTAACGCAAGGAACAAGAACATGAGAGGACAAGGAAAATGCTGAATCACGCGCACAAGGTTCATTTGAGAGTAATGAGACATAGAGTAAACAGATCCGTTTAATTGACCCGAGCACTGAAACGCAACCTGAGCTCGGACTGCTTTTCTGGGTATTATAGGTAAATAGCGCACTCAAGGAAAAAGCGCCACGCTGGCCTCCGGCCCAGACATCAGCAAACAGCAGGGCAGTGATCGATAGCGGGAACTTCGATTGGCAGCCGTTGTGTCAGAAGTTTGAAAGGGACAGAAGGCGCTCGGCGCGAAACAGGATATCCGCGGCCTGCAGAATTTTCAGCCGCAACTGGCGGTTGTAATCCGGACGCTGAGCCAGAAACCCCCTGACGACAGCTGCCGCCGCCGGCGAGTTATGTCTGCCAAGTGTGGCTTCTAACCATCGCGCCGGGAAGAAAATGTCGCCGGTGATCTGTATCTCCTCTAGCAGCTCAAGGCTGGGTAGTATATACGCTTCAGCATCGCCTCTTCTCAATGGGTGATGCAGCGCATCAAGCGCGCCAATTACCCAGGACTCAACGGCCCGGTTATCTTCCTCGGCAAGCGTTTCAAAAAAAGCCTTGCGCGCCAGCGGATCAGGGGAAAGTGCCGGGCGAATCCAGTCGAAGCGGCGCTGCCGGTCTGTATTGTCAATCTCCGCCAGTTGACGGGTCACGATCTGGTCTGCCTGCTCCGGTGATTTAATCGCCAGAACGGTGGCAAGCGCAATTCGATCAGTTTCAGCAAGGATCAGCCCCTCAACTACGATCTCTGAGCGCCACACCCGTTGCAACTGACCGAGCCCCCCATCGGTCAGCGCCAGATCACGGTACGCCTCAAAGAATATCTTTTTGCTGCTCGGGCTGTCCGCGGTCAGCATCAGTGCCCACAGCGATTCTTCAAAGCTGCCAGCAGCGTCAGCTCGCGCTCCCTCACTGAGAAAATTCCAGTAGAGAATGCGGACCTGACGCAACATCAGGTTGAGCAGCAGTTGATTGTCTTCAAGCTCGATGATGCCAATTAGTCGATTGAGATACTCATCAGCGGATAGTCGATTACCTTCCAGCAGATTTTCGAACAGTGAAATCAGCAAACTGCCCTGCTGAATGTCGTCGAGACTTTCCCATTCGGACAGCAACTCCGGATCGACGGGGAACAGGCCATATCCCCGGCCGTCCGCGTTCAACAAGCCCGCAGATGCCTCGGAATCGAAAACCGCAATCTCTGTCTGCCCGCTCTCAACCGAGTCAAGCCGCCAGCTTCCTTCGATCCGCTTACTGACTGAAAACTGCTGGGGCCAAATGCGGCCTTTCCCCGTAGGGTCGACTTGTCGCAGGCCTGTATTTCCTGCTGACTCTTCCAGCAAAAAATGCGGGCGGCCCGGCGTGTTTACCCAGACCTCACTCCAGCTTCGCAAATCAACTTCCGTCTTGCGTTCCAGAATGCCAATCAAATCCGGCCAGGTGGCATTTCCATAAGCAAAGGTGGCCAGATACTCCCTCATGCCTGCGCGAAACTCAGCCTGGCCGGTCAGAGTCTCCAGTTGCTGCATCATAATCGGCGCTTTGTTGTAAATGATATTGCCGTAGAGCGTCCCCGCCTCGTTCAGATTCTGCAGGTCCTGACGGATCGGGTTAGCGCCCTCCGTTCGGTCGACGACGTAGGCACTGGGGAAATGCCGGATCAAAAAATTGAGGTCATGGTTGACCTCGGGAAAGCTCGGGTTGACGATCTTGGCAGCCATGAAATTTGCGAACACTTCTTTGGTCCACACGTCATTGAACCAATCCATAGTCACCAGATCCCCGAACCACATGTGTGCTGTTTCATGAGCAATCAGACTTGCTCTGCTCAGGAGCTGGGTCTGACTCGGTTGCGCATTCAATAACAGACTGTCCGCACGATACTGAATCGCCCCGACATGCTCCATGCCTCCGTACTGAAAGCTGGGAATGAGAGCAAAATCAAATTTCTGGAAGGGATAGTCAATTGCGGTGTACTCTTCCAGCCAATTCAGAGCGGCTCCGTGTAAGTCAAAAATCGCATCAAGATTGCGCTCGACCTTTTCCCGGTCGCTCTCTCGGTGCAGCATCGTCATTTGACGACCGCTTATCTGGCGAGTCTCGCGCTGAAATTTCCCGGCGACGAAGGAGAACAGGTAGGAGCTGATCAACTCCGTGGAAGCAAAGCTGAGGCGTTTTCTCTCCCCCAGAGCTTCAAACTGTTGGAGCGGAGCATTGGCAATGGCCTCCCAATCGGCGGGCATAGTCAGCGTCAACGTGTAACGTGCCTTCAGGTTTGGCTGATCAAACAGAGGAAAAGCTGTTCGCGCCCGGTCGGGGACAAAAAGTGTATAGAGAAACTCCGGATTGCGATTGAGTGAGCTATCTCCGGCCGTGAATTGCACGCCTATTATGTTTTGGCCGAGGCGTAGCTCTCGTGCCGGGATCACAAGATGCTCAGATTCAAATCGATAATCCGACTGTTGACCGTTGACTTCGACGGCGCCGATCTTTTCTGCCGATTCCTTAAAATCCAGGACAAGCGGCTCATCGGTATCCGAGAGATCAAACTCAATGACAGCCGACGCCGCAATGCTCTGATCACGGCTGGCGGGCAGATCGAAGCTGAGGTCATAGCTCAGCCGGCTCAGGACTGATTTTCGATGCTTTGCGAGTTGCTGCGTTACTCCTGGCCTCAGTGTCTCGACCAGCGCCGATTGCCCCGCGACCGCACCCGACAGAAGAAACAGGACTGTCAGGAAGGTCAGCTCCTTAAAGGGTCTGCAGAGCGGCATTAAATCCATCGTTCCGTTCCTTTATGAATTGATTCACTTGCTTTGGGGCCAGCCCGATATACATTTCAGCAAACTAATAATGTCCCTGAAAGGATTACTGTGAAACCACCGCAATGCAAAACAGCAAAGCCTCCCATGGCGCAATGCGCGCAGAACCTGTGGCCACTTACCAACACAGTGTAAAATAATAACTTTTCGTAACGCCCACTTTCCGAGGGCGCACCGATCATAGACGGTGTGGCACAACACTCCATCCAGATGATAATCATAACAGCCCTGAATTCAATTCCTTGCCCGTGCGGATTTTAGTACCATATCGCGAGGTTAAAGTTTTCAAAGAGAGCAACTCCTTTGTCTGAAGTACTCGACGCCAATGCAGTAAGCGAATTCCGACCTTCCACTACTCCCGAAGGTCAAGAAAATCCATTGCGAAAAGAGATTACCCATAATGCCCTAATTCGCGCCCACGGGATCGCCGCATTTACTATGCTTCTGCTGGCGGTTACCTTCGGAATTGTCGCTTCCTTGCAGTTTTTCCTGCCCGAGGCAACCAGCGCGGTAGCCAGCTGGGGGCGACTCCGCTTCGCCCACACGCAGGGCATCATGCTGGGGTGGCTGGGCAACGCGTTTCTAGCGTTTCTATATCTCGCCGTGCCGATATTAAGTGGGCGACCTGTCACCAGGGAAAGGCTTGGCTGGTTTCTATTTGGACTTTGGAATTTCGGCGTACTTCTGCCTGGATTGTTTTTGGTGCTTAACGGCTACAGCCAGCCACTAGAATGGGCAGAATTTCCGCTGCTGGTCGATGCTGCCATGATTGGTGGTCTCATTCTCGCGGCGATTCAATTCTTACCACCTTTTTTTAAACGCGGGTTTGAAAATTTGTATGTGTCGAGCTGGTACATCATTGGTGGACTGGTGTTCTCGCTGATGAGTTTCCCAATGGGCAACATCATTCCGGAATTTATACCCGGTGCTGCTGGTGCCGCCTTCAGTGGACTCTGGATTCATGATGCTGTGGGATTGTTTGTGACGCCGATGGCCCTCGCGATTCTTTACTATGTCATTCCTGCCAGTACGGGCCGCCCGATCTTCAATCATTTCCTGTCAATGTTGGGGTTCTGGGGTCTGTTCTTTCTATATCCCTTGAACGGAACCCACCACTACATTCATTCGGTCATCCCCATGGCCACCCAGAACATCGCGATTCTTGCCTCGACCATTCTGGGTCTGGTAGTAGTGGTTGTTGTCAGCAACCTCATGCTTTCTCAACGCGGCGCCGGCTGGATGGCGAAAGATCCTGCGCTACGTTTTGCCTCAACGTCTGTGTTGTTCTATCTCATCGTCAGCCTGCAAGGCTCCGCGCAGGCCAACATGGGATTCAGCGAGACAATTCATTTCACCGACTATGTCATCGGGCATTCTCATCTCGCAATGCTTGGCTTCGCGACCTTTGCCGGCATTGCGGGAATCCTCCATGCTTGGCAGAAAATGGCGGATGCGCCGTACCACGCCGGAGCCATTAATGCCGCGTACTGGCTGACCACTGTCGGCATCATCGTAATGGTCAGTGATCTTACGCTCGCTGGCCTCGCGCAGGGAGAACTCTGGAAAGCCGGGGCCCCATGGGTTGTCTCGCTGCGAGCCTCCGAGCCCTACTGGATGATAAGAACACTTTCCGCCATTCCGATCACCGCTGGCTTCGGGCTGTTGTGCTACGGCTTGCTCAGAGGGCCAAGAGGAGCCGGCGCAATAGCGCTCGCCGAAGCCAGGGCAACGATCAGTCAAGCGGGACCATCAGGCGCCGATGAAAATCAACAGAATCCAGTCAGAGCACTGCGGATGTCTTATACTGCGGCCTCAGTTGCAGGGGTCACCTTCTTCATATTCTCGGTTTCGCTGCTGGGACTGCTGCCTCAGTCAACCCTTAATGATCAGATCGCGTCACTGGCGCCGGCAGCCACCCTAGAACTAACCGCCTCCGAGCACCGGGGCCGGCAAATCTACGCCAAAGAAGGCTGCGCCTATTGTCACACCCAGCAGATCCGGTTCCTCGACGCCGACATCGAACGCTTCGGTGCTGCAACCATGGCATGGGAAGACAGCGTGGAAACTCCTCACATGCTCGGGACACGGCGGATTGGCCCGGATCTGTCTAGGGCAGCGAATACCCGTACAGATCAGTGGCACTTCGCTCATCTGTTCGCGCCCCGGAGTGTTGTACCAAGATCAATCATGCCCTCTTATCCCAAATTTTTCGATGGCACACCCACTCAGCCCCGCCAAGAGGCGCTGGATCTTGTTGCCTACCTCAACACGCTGGGTCGAAGTCGGGAGTTGGCGTGGCCGGAAGGAGAGATCGCCATGCGCGAGGCTGCGGGGGACGATCAGTGGATTATGATGTCGCTCGACGCCGACCAACTTAACGCGCATCCGGCACGCACTCGCCCCCGTGGCAACGCCCCCAGCTTGCGGGATCAGGCACCTGCCCGGGAAGGCCGCAGGCTGTGGGCACAAAATTGCGAAGGTTGCCATGGCGAAGACGGTGCCGGTGATGGCCCTGCCGCTGCCTGGCTACAGCCTGCCCCCGTCAACCTTACGGAGCATGAATACCGCACAGATTTACTGGCTGACATTCTTTACAACGGGGTGTACGGCAGCTCGATGCCGGGCTGGCGCGACCATAGCCCCGCGCAACTGGCCGCGCTAATTCAGGTCGTCCAGAGCTTCAGCAGAATCGAGCCGTTCATCGGCGACAGCAGCACCGCACTTGGTGCCGAAATTTTTCAGACACACTGCGCCGAGTGCCACGGCGAGGCGGGTGACGGTAACGGCTTTGCGATCGCGAACCTGCCCATTCCAATTCCACCCACCGACTTCACCCGTGAGCGACTCAGCATGGCCGCTAGCCTCAGGGCTCTGAATGAGGGCATTGCCGGAACCACCATGGCGCCCTGGGGCGACCGGCTAAGCGATGCT
>JASMER010000394.1 GCA_030752195.1 Gammaproteobacteria bacterium | reverse complement strand
CTTGTCTAAATCCAGGGATTTTTAAATTTTTTCCTAAATTTGAGTATTTCTCTTCAAGTCTTGGGTTAATCAATGATGATGGAATTGTAACATTCCACTCAAGATCTAGACCTTTATTTTTTTTTTCATCAATCTTCATTTTTTTTCCTTGGTACGGGCGGAGGGACTTGAACCCACACGACATAAGTCACTAGAACCTAAATCTAGCGCGTCTACCAATTCCGCCACGCCCGCTAAATAATTTATAAAAAACAACATTATTACACTTAAATCAATTATTATTTTTTAATCTTAAAAAAATTTTTGGAATTGATCGTAAGAAATCTTCAGCCGTCATATTATTTTTAATTTGGGACAACTCGCCTTGAATAAAAACTGCTGCTAGGATGGCTTTTTTGAAATTCATTTTTTGAGCTAATAAACCTGAAATCAAACCACAAAGAATATCTCCAGTTCCAGCTGTTGCTAAAGAATTTGTTGCATTATCATTTATCCAAATA
>JASMER010000393.1 GCA_030752195.1 Gammaproteobacteria bacterium | reverse complement strand
ATTTTCATACAAACCTCCTATAAATCGCTCTCATAAGTAGAAGTACTGAAATACCCAGACAAATATATGCAAATAATACAATTAAATAAATTAGATTCTCAATAAAATGAGAATGTATTGAGTTGTTAACATGAGCAAATAAATTTATTGAAAAAATTGGTAAAAAATATAATGCTTTCATTTTAATAGCTCCAATGAGAAAGTTATCATTAAAATCATTATACAAAAAAAATGGGGCAATATGCCCCAAATTTTTGAATGGATAAAAGAATTACATCATACCGCCCATGCCACCCATTCCGCCCATGTCAGGCATTGGAGGCATTGGAGTATCCTCTTTTGGTACGTCAGTAACCATTGCCTCTGTGGTAATCATCATACCTGCAACAGAACCAGCAGCTTGAAGAGCAGTTCTTGTGACTTTAGCCGGATCAAGAATACCCATCTCAATCATGTCACCGAACTCACTTGTTGCTGCGTTGAATCCAAAAGAATCTTTA
>JASMER010000392.1 GCA_030752195.1 Gammaproteobacteria bacterium | reverse complement strand
TTCAAAGGTTACCGTCCTCAGTTCTACTTCCGTACGACTGACGTAACTGGTGCCGTTGAGCTTCCTGCTGGCGTAGAGATGGTAATGCCAGGTGACAACCTGAACTTCGTTGCTACTCTGATCGCTCCAATTGCTATGGAAGAAGGTCTGCGTTTCGCTATCCGTGAGGGTGGCCGAACTGTTGGCGCTGGCGTTGTAGCAAAAATCATCGAGTAATCGATGTGGCTATGGGGGAGAGATTTGTCGCGCCCTCGAAGTGAGCCGGACCGCCCCGGAGGCGCGTTCGGCTTTGTCGTCTCTGCCGATTCGGTGAAAGGCGGCTATCAGATGTGATAGGCCAGTAGCTCAATTGGCAGAGCAGCGGATTCCAAATCCGCAGGTTGGGGGTTCGATTCCCTCCTGGCCTGCCACTCTCATCCAATACGAGAGTGGCGCTGTATTTACGAGAGCGAGTTTCGCTCTCTGACAAGGATTGGATATGAGTGAAGCTGCGAGCAATAAGCTCGAT
>JASMER010000391.1 GCA_030752195.1 Gammaproteobacteria bacterium | reverse complement strand
GGAAGAATAACTGACAAAACCCTTATAATTAGCCATTTATTAGCGTAAAAATCTGATTTTACTTGCTTTTTTTAAACATAAATACTATTTAGATATTGCCAGATAATTGGATAGTCGCTATCAATTTGATAGAGGAAAGTCCGGGCTCCGTAAAGACACAGTGCCAGTTAACGGCTGGCGAAGGTGACTTCAGGGATAGTGCCACAGAAAATAAACCGCCTAATCAAGGCAAGGGTGAAACGGGGAGGTAAGAGCTCACCGGTTTTTTGGTAACAAAAAACGCACGGCAAACCCCACTGGGAGCAAGGTTAAATAGAGAAGACACTGCATTTAATGCTAAAAACAGTCTTTAGTTAGTCTTCTGGGTTAACCGCTTGAGCTTAAGTGTGAATTTAAGCCTAGATAAATGACATCTTCAATGACAGAACCCGGCTTACAGATTATCTGGCTTAATCTCTCATTTTTGTTCTACTTTTGTACTTTAAGAGCATTTACAAACTTATTGACTATTTCTTAAAAACCCAT
>JASMER010000390.1 GCA_030752195.1 Gammaproteobacteria bacterium | reverse complement strand
GACCATCTGCCATGACTGCGCCGCGCCTCCGGAAATCGCCTCGAGAAGCGCGTCGGTGTCGAGCCCGGCCTCGATCGCGAAATTCAGCCCTTCCGACAAGCCCTGCAGCACGCCGGCGATACAGATCTGGTTGACCATCTTCGCCTGCTGGCCGGTGCCGGCCTCGCCCATATGAACGACCCGCGCGCCGTAGCATTGCATGACGGCGAGCGCTGCGTCGAACGTGTCCTGCGCGCCGCCGACCATCACCGTCAGCTTGCCGTTCTCGGCGCCGGCCTGGCCGCCGGAGACGGGCGCATCAAGCGCGCTGATGCCGCGCTCGCTGCCGGCCGCCGCCAGCTTGCGTGCGACATCGGCCGATACGGTGCTGTTGTCGATATAGATGGCGCCTTCACGCATGGCCGGGATCGCCCCGTCCGGCCCCAGCGCCACCTGCAGCACATCCGGATCATCGCCGACACAGGAGAGCTCAATGTCGGCGCCGGCTGCAGCGGCAGCCGGTGTCGGGGCATGACTGCCGCCATGTT
>JASMER010000038.1 GCA_030752195.1 Gammaproteobacteria bacterium | reverse complement strand
TCGTGCCGTCGAGCGGGTCGACCAGCCAATAAGTCTGCCACCTGCTTCTTTCGTCGTAGCTAATCGATTCACTCTCTTCAGACAAAATTGGCAGTTCTTCGGGCAGACCCGAAAGCGCATCAGTAATCAGCTGATGCGCCCTACGATCCGCTTCCGTGAGAGGCGACGCATCGTCTTTTGTGGCAACATCGACGGGCTCTCCGCTTTCATACACCTGCATGATCTGCTGACCCGCTGCGCAAGCGATTTGATGCATGGTCTGCAGCTGTGCTGAATATTCCATCTGAGTCTCCTGTCTACCCGCTCTGTCGAGCCTTCAAGTCTGGCTGGGCAGCGCGATGGAATCTTGCACCAAGTTTTCAAAAATTGCCAAGCTTGGCACATATCTCACCATCAGTGATTGCAGCAGAATCTATCTGGTTTATCCTTGGCGCCTTGACAGCGAAAAATCTGACGGGAAATTACGAGTCCATGATGGTCGCCTGGCCCGATATAGACACAGTGATGTTCGACATGGATGGCACCCTGCTGGATCTTCACTTTGACAATTTTTTCTGGCACAAACTGGTGCCTGAACACTTCAGCAAGCAGCATGGTGTTTCAAAGGAACAGGCGCTGGCGCATATGCAAAGTAAATCTGCGGAGGTATACGGGACGCTGGACTGGTATTCCATTGATTACTGGCAGGCAGAATTGAAGCTGGACATCCCGCGCCTGAAATGCCTGATAACCGATAAAATCCGACTGCGGCCGGGTGCCGAGCAGTTACTCAAAGCGCTGGTGGGGGAAGGGAAACAGGTGCTGCTGGTGACCAACGCCCACCCAATAAGCCTGCAGTTCAAAATGCAGCATGTCAGTATAGAGAAGTACTTCGAGCGGCTCATCAGTTCTCATCAACTCAAAAAAGCGAAGGAAAACGATGGTTTCTGGGAGTCTCTCAAGCAGCTTTTCTCCTACGATCCCACCAGAACCGCTTTGTTCGATGACAACCTGAGCGTGCTGAGACAGGCCCATCGGGAAGGCATTGCCCATCTCAGGGCAATCAAGCAGCCGGACAGCCAGCAGCCCTTTCTTCCTGTCGCCGAATTTCCCCAGGTCGAGGACTTGGGTTTAATCGCACCCGATGAATGTTAATTTCCCGCGGTCCTCACAGGCTGACAGCCATGTGACGCCGACGACAATTCGAGCTTAATCGGGCTGCCCAAACGCAAGGAGGGTAATCCTGCGTTGCAAAATGCCTCATTTACCGAACTCGCAAGACCACCCAGGAGACGTAGACGCCCGCTATGCCCAAGACCTCTTCCGAATCTGTTTCAAACGTGCCGGCTAAAATCAGACTGGATAAGTGGCTGTGGGCAGCTCGTTTTTACAAAACTCGCGCGATTGCCAAACAGTCAATTGAGGGCGGGAAAGTGCATTGTGACGGGGCCCGCAGCAAACCCAGCAAAGAAATCACTCTTGGCGCCCGTATTTCCCTCCGGCAGGGCTTCGATGACAAAACAGTCATAGTGAAAGCACTTTCAGACAAGCGTAAGAGCGCGCCGGAGGCTCAGTTGCTCTACGAAGAGACTGCAGAGAGCATCGAGCGACGCGAGGCGCGAGCGGCAGAACGCAGAACTCAACCCAGCCACTGGCCTTCTCCTACGCGACCCAACAAAAAACAAAGAAGAATGATTCAGCGCTTTAAACAAGGCGAAGCGGACTGAGTCGCTACGAACGCTCGCAGGTGGTTGACAGGTTCTTAGTTATTCATCATTGTGCTTTATCAGTGATGCTCGCACCGACGCGCGTTCAGTCAGCGTGGCAGAGAGATGCATGTCAAACCCAATTCAAGCCAGCCTCATTAGATACAGCATACCGGAATTCAAACCGGCCTGGGGCAGTATTCGGCGCGGGATTGAGAAGGAATGCCTGCGGGTGACACCGACAGGGCACATTTCCACGCGCCGGCATCCTGAAGCTTTGGGGTCCGCGCTCACCAACCCATACATCACCACCGATTTTTCCGAGGCCCTGCTCGAATTTATTACGCCAGCCTATGCCGACATTCAGAATTGCCTGAAGATGCTGGAAAACATTCATCGCTTCTCTTTGGAAAATCTCGAAGACCATGAGATGTTGTGGGTCTGCAGCATGCCATGCCCCTTGGGCCCAGATACTGATATACCGCTCGCTCAGTACGGTTCGTCGAATATCGGCAGGATGAAAACCCTCTATCGTAGCGGCCTGCACCATCGGTACGGCAGTCTCATGCAGGTCGTGGCTGGCCTGCACTATAATTTCTCTATGCCAGACGCGTTCTGGGAGCCTTTCAAAGAAATTTGTGGTAGCCGGGAATCTTTGAAGGAGTTTAAAACCTCACGATATTTGCACCTGATCCGAAATTTCCATCGTTTCTCCTGGCTACTGGTCTATCTGTTCGGTGCATCTCCAGCGGCCGGCAAATGCTTCGCCCAGGGCCGGAAGCACTCAATGGCCGAATTTGATGACCACAGTCTTTACCTTCCGCACGCGACCTGTTTACGCATGGGCAGCCTCGGTTACAAAAGTGAGGCTCAGAAATCTCTGTTTGTCTGCTACAACGAACTGGACGCCTATGTGGAGTGTCTCAACAGCGCGATGCACACGCCTTATCCAGAATATGAGGCAATAAGCCGCCAAGAAGGTAAGCATCCAGTGCAGATCAATGCTAATCTGCTGCAACTGGAAAATGAGTTCTACTCTACCATTCGTCCCAAGCGAAATGTGCCAAGCGGCACCAAGCCGCTGGATGGCCTGACCCACGAAGGCATTGAGTATGTCGAGATTCGGGCGCTTGATCTAAATCCGTTCCTACCGCTCGGAATTGACTCGGAACAGATTAAGTTTCTCGACAGTTTCCTGCTCCACTGCTTGCTCAACGACAGCCCTCAATGCAATCAGGACGAATTCTTCGAAGTCGCGAAAAACGTCGAACTTGTCGTTGAGCGAGGTCGCGATCCCGAGCTGATACTGTCTCGCGCCGGACAAATGACACCCATGAGGGAATGGGCCGAATCACTCTTAAATGATATCCATCACAGCAGCGCGATTCTGAATTACTGTCACACCGAAGCAGGTTACAGTAATGCACTTGCCGCACAGCAAGCAAAGATCAAAGATTCAGAGCTGACGCCTTCCGGGCGGTTGCTTAGAGAGATGAGAGAAAACAAGCTATCGTTTTTTGAATTTTCAACCGAAAGATCAAAAATAACTCAGAAAGAGCTCCTCAGTAGCACTCTGGACAAGCGCACACTCAAGGGTTTTATCGGTGCCAGTGAGCTCTCTCTCAAGAAACAGGCTGAAATCGAAGCGAGCGATACACTAGACTTTGACAGCTATCTCGCTGATTGGAACGGCAACTAAACGATTCCCTCAGATTTCTATCTCCCTCTCTGCCAGCGGAAAAAGCGCTCGATATAGGGAAAGTACTTTTCCGGTAGGCGAGCACTCCGCCAGGCATTGGCAGCGAATTTATTGGATTCAGACAAGGTCGGATAAATGTGGGTAACCGCGGAGATTTTCTTCAGACCCAATCCATGGGTCATTGAAAACACGAACTCCCCGATAAGTTCACTGGCATGATAGCCGACAATGCTTACACCCAGGATTCTATCTGTACCGGGCACAGTTAACACTTTTACGAACCCGTGCGCTTCACCGTCAGCCAGTGCCCGGTCGTGGTGGTCGAGCTCATAGCGGGTCAGCTCATAGCCAATTTTGTGTTGCTGCGCTTCCTGCTCACTCAAGCCAACACGCGCAACCTCGGGGTTAGTAAAAGTCGCCCACGGCACAACTCGGTAGTTGGCCCGCAGGCGCCAAAGCCCTCCAAGAAGCGCATTCAAAGAGGCAAAATAGGCCTGAAACGAAGCCATGTGAGTAAACTGATACGGCCCTGCAACATCTCCACATGCATAAATATTTGGGTAGGACGTCTGCATGGCACTGTTGATTTCAATTGTGCCAGAAGGTGTCAGAGCCACATCCAATTCTGCCAGCCCGAAGTTTTCAGTATTGGGCTTGCGCCCAGCTGCGATCAGAACTTGATCGAATTCGAGCACCCTGGTCTCGCCGTTATTCGACACTTCAACTTTCTTCTGCCCACTCTCAGTGAAGAAATGACACAAACTATGCTCAGTCAGCACGGTAATGCCATCTTTCTCAAATTGCGTGGTAACAGCTGCCGACACTTCAGCATCTTCTCTCGGCATGATACGTTCTGCCATATCGACCTGAGTAACTTGTGAGCCAAGGTGGTTAAACGCCTGTGCCAGTTCACATCCTATTGGCCCGGCCCCCACAACCAGAAGACGTTTTGGCAGTTCTCGAAGTTTCCAGATGGTGTCAGAAGTCAGGCAACCCGTATCTTCCAGTCCGGTTACTTCAGGAATCAGGGGGCGGGCGCCGGTCGCTACAATAATCGACCGCGTGGTGATAGTGCGCTCTCCTACAGCGACTTCATACGGAGATTTTATGAACGCCTCACCCTGAACACATTCGACTCCAAGCGAACTGAAGCGCTCAACTGAATCATGAGGTTCAATGGTTTTAATCACACTCTGCACACGCTCCATGACCGCCGCAAAATCCACCTGAGCGGTAGCGCCCATCAGTCCGAATTCCTCGGCCCTTCGGATATAGGACATAATGCGGCCACTGCGAATCAGAGTCTTGCTCGGCACACAACCGGTATGCAGGCAATCTCCCCCCATTTTGTCCTTCTCAATCAGAACAGTCTTAGCCTTCGAACCTGCAGCGATAATGGCAGCAACCAGGCCCGCAGAACCGCCACCGATCACAACAACATTCGCATCAAACGATTCTGGCCGGGGATACTGCTTGATCAGCTTTTTGCGCTTCAATCGGTTTACGATTGCCCTTCCTATCAGAGGAAACACGCCAAGCAGGGCCAGTGAGGCGAGAACAGGCGCGCTCACCAAGCCGGACAGTGAACTGATTCTAGCCAATTCCGCTCCCGCGTTGACGTAAACCACCGTTCCCATCAACATGCCCAGCTGACTGATGCAGTAAAACGATCGCACGCGAATTGGCGTCAGACCCATCGCCAGATTTACCAAAAAAAACGGGAACAATGGGACCATACGCAGACTGAAAAGATAGAATTCTCCGTCCTTTTCGATACCCGCATTGATAGGTGTCAGAGAGTCACCGAACCGTGACTGCACCCAATCGCGCAACAGCAATCGAGCGATCAAAAAAGCCGCCGTGGCTCCGATGGAACTGGCAAAAGACGCCAGCAGCGTCCCCCACAACAGGCCGAACATGGCTCCGCCAAGAAGGGTAACAATGATTGCCCCGGGAATTGAAAATGCCGTGATCACCACGTAAACAAGAAAGTATAGTACAGCCGCGAGCGGGAAATTTGTCTCTCGGAATTCTTGCAGGGCAAGAATCTGGGACTGCACGAAGCCGAGCGTGATGAACCGCCCAAGGCCAAAAAAATAGAAGCAGCCCAGGGCAATAGCGAGGGCGACAATCACCAGGATCTTCGTTTTACTCAAGTCTCATACCTCAAACGGAAAAGATTCTGGGGCCACAGAATCTGTCGTTAGGGCAACTGACTAACTGTAAAGCCTTGCAAAACTGAGCCACTGTTGCGTGGATCGGGTTAGTAACTCTGAACGACTACGCTATAATCTCTCTCCACTCATTAATTAACAAGCGACCCGCTACTCAAGTCGGGCTAAAGCGAGTATTTCGTGCCCCACAATCAGACTTACAGAAAATTCCCCCTGACCCGGATGCGACGGATGCGCCGGGACCAATTTTCGCGCCGCCTTATGCGTGAAACGCATCTAAGTGCAGACGATCTGATCTTCCCGGTGTTCGTCAAAGAGGGGGCTGGTGACAATCAGGCTATACCCTCTATGCCTGAAACCTGTCGTTTGAGTATTGACCTTCTTCTTCGAGAGGCCGAGGAACTGGTCGAACTGGGTATTCCCGCCATCGCGCTCTTTCCAGTCGTCGGGCAGAAATCCAAGAGTCTCGACGGCAAGGAGGCCTACAATCCTGACGGTCTGGTCCAGAACGCGGTAAGAGCAGTGAAAACTCGCTTTCCTGAGCTGGGGGTTATTACGGATGTCGCTCTTGATCCGTATACCACTCACGGTCAAGACGGGATTATTGACGCCAGTGGCTACGTGATTAACGAAGCCACCGTGGAGGTCCTCTGTCGACAGGCACTTTCCCATGCAGAAGCAGGAGCCGACGTGGTTGCACCATCAGATATGATGGATGGCAGAATCGGGTCAATTCGGAAGGCGCTGGAAGACAACCAGCAAATTCATACGCGGATTCTCGCGTATTCCGCAAAATATGCGTCGGCATATTACGGACCCTTTCGCGACGCCGTAGGCTCGAGCGGGAATTTGGGCACCAGCGGCAAGGACAGCTATCAGATGGACATCGCCAACAGCGACGAAGCAATCCATGAAGTTGGCCTCGACATTTCAGAGGGGGCTGACATGGTAATGATCAAGCCCGGCATGCCTTACCTCGATATCGTCAGCCGGGTAAAGCGCGAATTGGCAGTCCCGACCTTTGTTTATCAGGTGAGCGGTGAGTACGCAATGCATATGGCAGCGTTTCAAAATGGCTGGTTGGACAAAGACCGGGTTGCCCTCGAATCTCTAATGGCCATCAAACGAGCAGGTGCCGACGGCATACTGACCTATTTTGCAAAGCATGTGGGTCAGTTGTTACAGCAAACAGACTGATTGGATCGACCCAATGAATTGGCGCCAAACCTTGATTCATTCTGAATTACGCTTATGATTAGAACCCAAATCACGCGGGCATGCGCCCGTCCGACCTGATCCTAATCGCCTGAACCACTGCGTATTCAAAACCGAATAGGCAACACACTTTTTAATATTTATGAGGACTTTCTCATGAGCGAAAACATCGTTCACACTTCAGACAGTAGCTTCGAACAAGACGTATTACAGGCCGACGGGCCAGTGCTTGTAGACTTTTGGGCTGAATGGTGCGGACCCTGCAAGATGATAGCGCCGGTTCTGGAAGAAATCGCCGTCGACTATGAAGGCAAGCTGAAGGTATGCAAAATGGATGTCGACGCCAATACTCAGACTGCACCCAAATACGGTATCCGTGGCATCCCCACTTTGATCTTGTTCAATAATGGCGATAAAGTAGGAGAGAAAGTGGGGGCTTTATCTAAATCTCAGCTGTCTGCATTTATTGACAGCGCTATGTAAATTGCGTTTAATAAAGCGCTTCGAGGCCTTCGGCGCACGCATTAACCGGATTCCTTGGCACCGCTGTTGCCCTATGCAGTATATTCCACACGCTTTTAGAACACCCTGCCAACCACTCGATCAACTGCATGACAAGATTTCTAAGGCCAGCGTGGGCCTGGTAGAGGTTGAAAAGATCGTGGCAAAGCAGTCGGCCAGGGCACAGTCACCCTTGAGAGATGCTGATGGTCGACACGGTGGACCAAGACGCGACAACAGGCCCGTAAGATAGCCGTTAAGAGAGGCGCATAAACGCGTAACAACAGACCATATCGACAGAGACCGCGACAAGCGCTTCTTACAAATTGTCGCTACCGGTGCCTACAAAGCAATCGCAACTTATTTCAATTGACTATCGTTCCATAACTTTCCAATAAAATCCGACGTACCATTTAGCCACAGCGTGGGGACCAGAAGGCAGTGCTAGCCTGAATGAATGAGCACTAACCCGACCCCTGCTGGCCCACATTGAAAGACTTCCAACTATGAATCTCACCGAATTGAAACAGAAGCCCATTGGCGAACTCATCGAAACCGCTCAGGAAATGGGTCTGGAGAACGTTTCCCGGACCCGGAAGCAGGACATCATTTTCGTCATTCTTAAAAAGCATGCGAAAAACGGCGAAGACATTTATGGGGACGGGGTGCTGGAGATTTTGCAGGATGGCTTTGGGTTTCTTCGCTCCGCTGACTCATCTTATCTCGCCGGACCAGACGATATCTATGTCTCCCCTAGCCAGATTCGCCGTTTCAACCTGCGTACCGGAGATACTGTCGCAGGCAAAATCAGACCGCCAAAGGACGGCGAGCGGTATTTTGCCTTACTGAAAATCAGTGAGATCAACTTTAATAAGCCTGATAATTCGAAAAACAAAATCCTGTTCGAAAACCTGACTCCGCTATTCCCTCAGGACAGATTGGAGCTACAGGTGGGCAACGGCAGCACCGAAGATCTCAGTGCCCGTGTTATCGACCTGACCTCACCCATCGGCAAAGGGCAGCGCGGGTTGGTAGTGTCACCGCCAAAGGCAGGTAAGACGCTTATCCTGCAGAACATCGCTCAGTCGATAACCCGAAATAACCCGGAATGTCGTCTTATTGTCCTCCTGATTGACGAACGTCCGGAAGAAGTCACGGAAATGCAGCGCTCGGTCAGGGGCGAGGTCGTCGCCAGCACCTTTGATGAGCCCCCCTCACGTCACGTGCAGGTGGCTGAGATGGTCATTGAAAAGGCGAAGCGACTGGTCGAGCATAAAGAAGATGTCGTGATTCTCCTCGACTCAATCACACGCCTAGCAAGAGCGTACAACACGATTGTGCCTTCCTCGGGTAAAGTGCTTACTGGTGGTGTGGATGCGCATGCTCTTGAGCGCCCTAAGCGCTTCTTCGGAGCCGCGAGGAATTTAGAAGAGGGAGGCAGTCTCACAATCATCGCTACAGCGCTAATCGAGACCGGTTCAAAAATGGACGAAGTCATCTACGAAGAATTCAAGGGAACAGGCAACATGGAGTTGCATCTGGACCGCAAGGTCGCAGAAAAGCGAGTCTATCCCGCAATCAACGTGAGACGTTCAGGCACACGCCGGGAAGACTTGCTCACGTCAGAGGAAGAGCTGCAGCGCATGTGGATTTTGCGCAAACTGCTCAGCTCGATGGAAGATGTACAGGCTACCGAGTTTATCCTGGATAAACTCAAAGATACCAAAACCAATGACGAATTCTTTAACGCAATGAAGCGCAAGTAATTCGCCTATCCGCTCTCATTCTCGGAAAAATACAACGTCCCAATGTCCTTCAAAGATTTGCGCGAATTCATCAGCCTGCTAGAGCAGGAAGGCGAACTCAAACGAATCACAGCCGCAATCGATCCCAATCTGGAGATCACTGAAATTGCTGATCGCTGTTTGCGAAACGGCGGCCCGGCTTTGTTATTCGAGAATCCAAAGGGTTCGTCCGTTCCCTTGCTCGCCAATCTTTTTGGCAATACCAAGCGAATCGCTCTGGCCATGGGACAAAAAGATCTGGAGGGTCTGCGCGACGTTGGCAGACTGCTGGCGTTTCTGAAGGAACCCTCGCCCCCTAAGGGTTGGCGCGATTTATGGCAGAGCTTGCCCAGCTACAAAAACGTCCTGAACATGCCTCCGGCGGTTCGAAAGACAGCCCCCTGCCAGGAAGTTGTAATCGCTGAAGAGGACGTGGACATCGGATTTTTACCCATCCAGACCTGCTGGCCAGGCGATGCGGGACCCCTGGTTACCTGGCCTCTAGTGATCACCCGGGGGCCAGAAAAAGACAGGCAGAATCTCGGCATCTATCGGATGCAGAAGCTTGGCCCAAACAAGCTGATCATGCGCTGGCTTTCGCACAGAGGCGGAGCGCTGGACTTTAAAGAGTGGCAAGAAAAATTACCGGGCGAAGGCTTTCCGGTATCGATTGCTATCGGCGCGGATCCCGCTACCGTTTTGGCAACCGTCACGCCGGTACCCGACACATTGTCCGAATACGCATTTGCGGGCCTGTTAAGAAACAGCAAGACCGAAGTTGTGAAATCTTTGACAAATGATTTACAGGTACCTGCCAATGCGGAGATTGTCCTGGAGGGTGTCATTGAAGCCAACGAGATGGCAGACGAAGGTCCCTATGGTGACCACACCGGCTATTACAACGAGGTGGAGCGCTTTCCGGTGTTTACCATCAAGCGGATCACGCATCGCGAGGACCCTATCTATCACAGCACCTATACCGGCAGGCCGCCCGATGAGCCGGCCATGCTTGGCGTCGCCCTCAATGAAGTCTTCGTCCCTCTGCTGCAAAAGCAATTCCCTGAGATCGTCGATTTCTATCTACCACCTGAGGGCTGCTCCTATCGCATGGCAATCGTTAGTATGAAGAAACAATATCCCGGCCACGCCAAACGCGTGATGATGGGGGTCTGGTCCTTCCTGCGTCAGTTCATGTACACCAAGTTTGTCATAGTCGTTGATGAAGACATCAATATCAGACGTTGGGAAGATGTCATCTGGGCGATTACCACACGCATGGACCCCTTGAGAGACACCGTAATGATAGACAATACACCCATTGACTATCTCGATTTTGCCTCACCCGTTGCAGGACTGGGATCAAAGATGGGCTTGGATGCCACGAATAAGATCGCGGGAGAAACAGAGCGTGAGTGGGGCTCCACGATCACCATGTCGGATGAGGTCAAAGCGCGAATTGACAGTCTCTGGCAAGACCTGGGGATTGAGCCCTAAGCCTCAGGAATTAAATAGCTTGACCGTCTTTTTCTGGCATAGGCAAGTCCAACAATTGACCTCCAATCATTTCATCATACCGGCGCAAGCAGGATTCACTGGCTTCCATTTCCCCGAGTTGCTTCAGCATTCTACCCAGTTCACCGAAAGCGCAAACCATTGGTTTAATCCTCAGGCTGGCCTCATAGTACTCTCGGGCTCTACCCCAAAGCCGCTCTCGCATGCAGAGTCGCGCAAGCGTCAGTAACAGCTCCGCGTCCGCTGGCCTTGATTTAAGCCAGCCCTCTGCTACAAGCAGCTGGCGAGAGTGACTATCATATTCGGTAGCACCATATTGACGGATCAGGTCAGCATTCCAGCATCTGTCAAGTGCGTGCTCGATAACTTTCGCTGCCTCTCCTCTGTCACCAAGCTCAAGCATCAGATTTGAGTAGCATCCTACTACTTCAGCATCTTTCTGAAACAGCTGCGGACATTTTTTCCACTGCTTGCGAAGCTGCGCCTGTTCACTGTCAGAGCCACCCACCGCTTTTTCATGAAGACTATTTAGATTCTCCATCAAAAGCCGTCTGCGTATCTTTTCCGCTTCATCTGGCGCAATGATTTTATTCTTCTCTAGCATCGGCAGTAAGGATTCAAGCGCCGCCCACTCTTCCAGCTTGAAATACACGTCTTTGAGCAGGGTCATTAAAGTTGGATCGTTAAGAGAGGTTTTCTTTGCCTGTTCAAGCACAGCGAGACACTGCTCCAGCTGCTCTGAGCGATAAAGAAGCTGCGCCCGCAGGGAATTGATGGTTGACTTGGAGACAGGGAATACACCTTCAGCCAGATCTAGCAAATGTTTCCACTCATCTTTCTCGCCCATTTCAAAGGCGGCATACGCAGCCGCAAGATAATTCACCACACTGGCGTCTTTATCCTTCAAGCCTTTACGCAACAGTTTGAGGGCGGATTGCCAATTACCACGAGCGAAATAGTGCAAGCCTTCAAGCGTGTTGCTCCGGGCTCGCCTGCGCTGAGATATTTTTTTCCCGGCAGCTACCAACCGCATCGGATTAACCCATCCTAATATCAACAGCAGCAAACGGACGCAGAGGTAGATGAATAAAATCAGGACTAGCAGAGCGAACAGACTAGTTTCAAAGGTATATTCACCAAATGCGATCAGCAGATACCCGGGATCACTTGGAAAGCCGACGGACAGGGTGACCCAGAGCGACACCAAGATTGCCAGCAGGCTGAAGATAAACAGGCGAATCATTTAGCGCACCGACGCAGCAAGCTGCTCCAGGGTACGAAGAGATTCCGACAAACTGGGCAGCTCAGGATCCACTTCTACAGCAGTTAATTCAAAGAGCTCAAGATAGGCGGCTTCACCAGAACCGGTCTCTGTCACCATATAGGTCTGAAGCCAGTCCAGTGCATTTTTCAGATGATGCTGATAGAGCAAGTCACTCCGGTTCAAAACAGCAAACTTCGCCTGTTCTAGCATCAGGCGAAAGTTTTGTCGAATGATGGCTTCCTGACCGGGAATCAACATGGCTTCTGGTAGATCTTCCCACTTCCGCCAGACAAAAATGGTGCCCAGAAATTCGAGGGTGGTCTTAAACAGGCTGGTTGTATCAGCGGCTAACTCATCTGTTCCGGCAGAACTTGCAAGTCGTCCGCTGAGCAACTTTTCACGCTGGGAGCCGAGCAGACTCAAACTTTCAACCCGTTCAATCAGTGCCTGTAATCGGAAGATAACCGCTTCCTGATCGGGGGTCG
>JASMER010000389.1 GCA_030752195.1 Gammaproteobacteria bacterium | reverse complement strand
CCTCTGGGACCCTTTTGGGACCCTCGGGACCCCCCCGGGACCCGGAACCCCAAATTCACCCCCCGACATCGATTCGCAACTTTTGCTCTACGTCTGGGCCCGTTTGGCTCTTTTTTTCGCGACGGAGCACCGGTCCGCAGCGAAAACGATACTTTTCGGAAGCGAAACGGGCACCTGAATTTGGGAGCTGAATCGTGGCGACGGAGCACCGGTCTGCAGCGAAAACGATTCCCCACTTCACCCCCAGGCATCGATTCGCAACTTTTGCTCTACGTCTAGGCCCGTTTGGCTCCTTTTTTCGCGACGGAGCACCGGTCTGCAGCGAAAACGACGCTTTTCGAAAGCGAAACGGTGACCTGAATTTTCGCAACGGAGCACCGGTCTGCAGCGAAAACGGTGCTCCGTTTCGGCGAGATTCGGACCCGAACGGAAATCATCGTTTCGCAGCAAAACGCGTGTCGTTCCTGCAACTGAGGGGACCCGCTCGGGCAGCCGCCGGATCCGGGTCGGGTGCCTCAGGGTACCTT
>JASMER010000388.1 GCA_030752195.1 Gammaproteobacteria bacterium | reverse complement strand
AAGGGAGTACGAAGTACTTTTGAACCAAACGGCATCGTGCAGACGACGATGCTGGCGATGATAAAGTTGGTGATCTGAACTGCGACACGAAGCAAATAGTCTGCTGCAGGTACACATGCACAGAATTGGAGCACGAGGCAACCTGACCACCGGTGTTAAGCATCAGGTACACTTTGACTGCCAAACTCTGGAATTTGACAGTCTGCACGCGGCATCATCGCATTCGACGGTCTGCACTTCAAACCGTCGAATTGGACGGTCGGCACTCCCACTTCGCAGCAATATCGTAGTGAATCTAAATGCTATATCTCAACGGATGGTGGCGGCAGCACGAGTTCAATGAAACAAACGATGCTTCTGCTTTTTTCGCGGCTATAACAGAAGGAAAGGTCCCGTCAGGTTTCCGGCAATTATGTTGGCAACCCAGCGGTAAGCTGAGAAGCATCACCGTCAGAACTGCAGCCAAGGTTGAACAGAAGACTGCACAGACGCGGTGCTGGAGGCAGAGAACATTACCGCGGCAATGCC
>JASMER010000387.1 GCA_030752195.1 Gammaproteobacteria bacterium | reverse complement strand
TCATTAGCAAATTCTGTATTAAAAGGAAAATCTACAAGTTTTATTTATGCCTTTGATACAGAAGAATCTGATGATGCAGAAGAATAGTTTTACCCTAGACAAATTTTAAACTATCCAGTATATTAAGTTAGTAAGTAAACGGTTGTGGCGGAATTGGTAGACGCGCTAGATTTAGGTTCTAGTAGGTTTTCCTGTGGGGGTTCAAGTCCCCCCAACCGTAGTTATATTTTTATTCTTTACTAAAATATTTACGTCATATTTTCTTACTTCCATCTAGACTATTAGTAGAAACTATGATTCTGTTTTTTAATTTTAAAAATTAAGTTACGGATATTTTATTTAATATATAATATTTAAAAAATTATGGCATTATGGATTGGCTTGTTAACTAATACAAGTTTTGCAAACGGAATTTATATGATTCTTTTAAAGACAATGGTTTGTTATTGGATTTGTATTAAATATCCAAAATTGCCCATTTTAAAAAATTTATGCTGGGTTGGTATTGTTTCAGCTAATTTTTTATTATT
>JASMER010000386.1 GCA_030752195.1 Gammaproteobacteria bacterium | reverse complement strand
TTATTTTCCATTGGTGATGGTTGTTGCGATGCTACAAAACCTGCAAAATCATCAACACTCATTTCATGAAAACCATCTGGGAGATACCCTGTTATGGAAGCATTTGGATTAAAAGAAGCTTTAATTTTTTCAGGATCTGACTCATAACATCCATCAAAATATAACTGAATACAATCCTTTATCATTTCATTATCATTCATATTTTTCTCCAAAATGGCGGAGAGTGAGGGATTCGAACCCTCGATACAGTTACCCGTATACCTCCTTAGCAGGGAGGCGCTTTCGACCACTCAGCCAACTCTCCGAGTTTTTTATTATACAGACAATTTTATAATGCTTAACGATTCTAATTATCGAATTCTAGTCTATGACCAAAATTTAAAGACTCAGAAAATTGCCCTTCTTTATAAGCAATATTTCCATTGAGGATGGTTGCATGAATTGATGAACGCATTGTTCTATTTTCTAAAGGTGACCACCCACATTTGTGTAGGATATTTTCTTTATTTACAGTATAAGTTTGATCCAAAT
>JASMER010000385.1 GCA_030752195.1 Gammaproteobacteria bacterium | reverse complement strand
AAAGTGATGGAGCACAGAATATAACAGAAAAGTCGTTAAATCCATTATTTATCTATATTTATTGGAGGAAATCGGACTAATCTGGATCAGAGGGAAATTTGATGATGGTGCCGACGAGAGGAATCGAACCTCCACGGGGTTGCCCCCACTAGAACCTGAATCTAGCGCGTCTACCAATTCCGCCACGTCGGCATTCGATGCGGAGAGAAGCTGAAAAATATCTCCCAGCCTCTAGGACTTGTCAATCCACTTTTTTGACGAGGTTACATTTGCTGGGCCTGGTCCACCCATTGGTGCAGGCGTTGTAAGTAGGCTGTTGCCTCTGGGGTTCCTTCCAACGGAGCCCAAGGAGCAAATTCCTTGGCACGTTGAGGATCATAAGGACCCTGCTTGACCTCGTAAAACACGCTACCGACAGCTCGAGAGAGAATTGTGTGATAACGTCTTGCCGGAATTTCCACACCCCAGCACTGGCGTCCTGAATCCAACACCAGGATGTCCTCTACCTCCCCTACTTCTGTGAATACAATCACA
>JASMER010000384.1 GCA_030752195.1 Gammaproteobacteria bacterium | reverse complement strand
TAACGCAGGTTTTGAGGGGTCTATAAAACCGCTTCTAGAAATAGAGCAAGACGAATTTGACGCGGTGCAGAATACAAACATCCGCGGAACTTGGCTAACGATGAAGCACTGCATCCCTCACATAGTTGGCAATGGAGGTTCAGTGATCGTTACAAGTTCCGTAACGGGAAAAGTGGGTGTCCCGGGCTTGGGGGCGTATACAGCAAGTAAGCATGCCATCGTGGGTCTTGTTGAAGTTGCAGCGCTAGAACTCGCCGAGCAAGGTGTCCGTGTAAACGCAATAGCGCCAGCTCCCATCGACAATGCAATGATGAGATCCATCGAAGAACAGGCGGCGCCGGGCGCACCCAATGCTGCCAACGAGGGTTTTGAATCACTAATTGCCATGAAACGATATGGCACGGATGACGAGGTCGCGGCGATGGTGGCGTTCTTAGCGAGCGACGACGCATCGTTCTGCACTGGTGGCGTGTATCCGATTGATGGGGGGTTCCTAGCGCAGTAACTCCCGATTTCGGCCATCAGTCGGCGAGACCTAGGCACCGCTC
>JASMER010000383.1 GCA_030752195.1 Gammaproteobacteria bacterium | reverse complement strand
AGCACGTCAGGTAGGTGTGCCAGCACTGGCTGTCTTCTTGAATAAAGTTGATCAGGTTGATGATGCAGAGTTATTAGAACTAGTTGAATTAGAAGTGCGTGAATTATTATCTTCATATGAATTTCCAGGTGATGACATTCCAATTATTTCAGGTTCTGCTTTAGCGGCTCTTGAAGGCAAAGATGATAATATTGGTAAAGAGAAGATTTTAGAGCTTATGAAAGCTGTGGATGAGTATATTCCAACTCCAGACAGACCAAAAGATCAGCCGTTCTTGATGCCGATTGAGGATGTGTTCTCAATATCAGGTCGTGGTACAGTTGTGACAGGCCGTATTGAGCGTGGTGTTGTAAATGTTAACGAGGAAATTGAGATCATTGGCATTAGAGAGACACAAAAGACAACCTGTACAGGTGTTGAGATGTTCCGTAAGTTACTTGATCAAGGTGAGGCTGGAGATAACGTAGGTGTTCTTCTTCGAGGCACAAAGAGAGAAGAAGTTGAAAGAGGCCAGGTATTGGCGAAGCCAGGATCAATTACACCTCATAC
>JASMER010000382.1 GCA_030752195.1 Gammaproteobacteria bacterium | reverse complement strand
GGTGGTGCTTCTAAGCCTATCATGTGAATGCACGTAGAAGAGCCATCGTTCTTGCTTGCACAGGAGTCTTACATGGATCCCTTGACTTGCAAGCGGTGCCGACCGTCAAATTCGCAGCATCGTAGCTTCGCAGGCAAGCTTCAATCTGACCGTTAATCCGTGACACACGATGTGATGATTTGATGTGGCTGGCAGTTTGTTAGCAGCAGGGTGCAGCGCTCGCTTGCCCCCATCGTGGCCCATCATGCGGCTCGCGCGCGCTTCGCCCGAATGCGCGCGCTTGTTTTAATTAGCAGAAAGCGGCTTTGCCGCAAGGCCGCAAGGAAGACAGTCGCGCCCAATGGCACCCAGCTTCGCGCGCGGATGCTAACGGTGGGCCGCACGGCGGGACCCGGGGCTTGCGGCCGGACGCCAAATTCTATGATTCGGGGGGCAGACCGTCAAATTCGATGGTTTGATGGTCGAAGTGTACCTGAGGGTCTACACCGGTTGTCAGGTTGCCTCGTGCTTCAATTCTGTGAATGATGACTTGCAGCAGACTAGTTGCATC
>JASMER010000381.1 GCA_030752195.1 Gammaproteobacteria bacterium | reverse complement strand
AAAGGTTTCAAATTAAAGACAGAGGATATATCAGAGAGGGATATTATGCTGATTTTGTAATTCTTGATGCTGATAAATCGTATACAGTTTCCAATGAAAATATTCTATATAAGTGTGGATGGTCTCCCTTTAAAGATCATACTTTTCAATCCTCAATATTTATGACAATTGTTAATGGGATTGTTGCTTTTGAAAACGGTAAGGTTAAAGAGAATTTACCCTTTGGAATGCAAATAGAATTCGATAGATAAATTAGTTATCTTTATAAATTCAAAGAGTTATAATCCATTTTCTTAAACAAATAGGAGAGTTGGCTGAGTGGTCGAAAGCGCCTCCCTGCTAAGGAGGTAACTGGGCAACTGGTTCGAGGGTTCGAATCCCTCACTCTCCGCCAGATATATGGTTTAATAAGTTATGAGTAGTGAAGCAATTAAAAAATTCTTAGATGGTTTTTCAGTTGAAGTAACACCAAAGGCTGCATCTAAAATAGAAAATTTTGAAGATTATATTCCTTCAGGGACCCTTGTATATATTGCACATATCGAAGGGACTCCGATTGAAGAGATGGTTGAA
>JASMER010000380.1 GCA_030752195.1 Gammaproteobacteria bacterium | reverse complement strand
AATCTTGAACGCATTTGTAGCAAAATTTGACGATCATCCCAGGAAGGCAGATGGTCTTTACAAACTCGCTCTTGCCAAAGTTAATTTAGAAGAATTAGACTCTGCTGAGACACTCTTACAAGAAGTTATAAGTAATTATCCAAACTCTGGAGCTGCTTTACTTGCAGAACAAGATTTAATTAAATTAAATCCTCAATAAAGGTATAATCCTTTCTTTTTGGGTCGTTAGCTCAGTTGGTAGAGCAGTTGGCTTTTAATCAATTGGTCATAGGTTCGAATCCTATACGACCCACCAGGGATTATGAGTTACGTTTTGATTTTCGTTGGTGGCGGTCTCGGAGCAGGATCAAGATTCTTTTTTTCAAATATTCTAAATAATCTTTCTATTTTTGGATTTGCTGCGAGTACCTTATTGATTAATATTGCAGGATGCCTATTAATTGGATTTTTGATGAGTGAAAATATTCCCTATTCTAAATCCTTGCAACTTTTTTTTGGGGTAGGATTTTTAGGCTCTTTTACTACGTTTTCTACCTTCACAAAAGAAGCAATAATATTTTATGAACAAATAGGAA
>JASMER010000037.1 GCA_030752195.1 Gammaproteobacteria bacterium | reverse complement strand
TCAAAGACTCTGACATCCTCCTGGTAAACAGGCAGTTCTTCATGCTCTTCGAAGCGAACCCCGAACAACCGTTCCGCCGCGTAGAACACGCCACGATTCAGGACATTGTCCAGCTCAAAATACGGGCGTAACTGATTGGCGTCGAAATTAAATCTCTTCGCTCGTAATTTTTCCGTGTAGAAATCCCAATCCCACGCGGCAAGCTGAAAGTCATCCCCCTCAGACTCAATAAGGGCTTGAAGATCATTCGCTTCGCGCCTTACATTGGCCACAGCAGGCGCTGCAAGCTCAGCCAGCCTCTGATTAACCGCCTCCACGGTCTGAGCCGTTTGATTAGCCAGGATAAATTCAGCGTGATTTGCGAACCCAAGCAATGCCGAGCGTTCTGCTCTGAGGCTCAGAACTTTTGAGAGAACGTCCCGATTGTCAAAATCACCCCCCCGGCTGCCCCGGGACAAGGACGTTTCAAAAATCCGTTGTCGGACACTTCTGTTCTGCAGGCTGGCCAGTGCAGGCTGACCGCTGGTATTCAGCAGAGGGATCACATACTTCCCCGGAAGGCCTCGCTCGGCAGCTTCCTCACTGGCTGCCTGCTTCAATGCTTCACCCATTCCCGCCATTTCTTCTTCTGTATCCACAACGATTGCTAGGTCATTAACCTCACTCAAGACATTCTGGCTGTATAGCGTCTGCAGGGTTGCCATCTCGGCGTTAATCTCCCGCATTCTGTCCTGCTCCGACTCAGTCAGAGCAGCTCCGGCCCTGACAAAGTCGAGACGATACTGCTCCAAGAGGCGCAGCGCCTCAGGTTCGAGAGGCAATTCCTGACGCTGATCAAACAAAGTTTGTATTCTTGCGAACAGGGCACGATTCAACATAATGGCGTCACTATGTGCGGCCAGCTGGGGCGCTAGCTGTTGCTGCAACGACCGGATTTCGTCATTGGTGTGCGCGCTGCTCATACTGAAAAATACCCTGGACACTCGGTCGAGCAACTGACCCGAGAGTTCCAGCGCAATGATCGTGTTTTCGAAATCAGGGTCCTCACCCCGATTAGCGATAGCCTCAATTTCTGCCACTTGGTCAGCCATACCACGTTGAAAAGCCGGTAGGTAATGCACGGTCTGGATAAGGTCCAATTGGGGATAATTCAGAATAAGCTGACTCTCCTCTAAAAATGGATTCGTCGTCACAGTAGAGAAATCGGATTTTTCTGACATAGCAGACTCATTGGATTGAATTGAAACTGAATTATTGACGCTCGTATTTTGCGGCTCAGAGCACGCGACCAGACCGACCGCAAGTATTGTCGGTGCTGCTAGATACAAAAATTGGCTTCTCATCGGATGAATAGACCTTAAAAATGAAACAACCTTACAAGGTTCCAAGGTGGAAGAGTTTGGCAGGCGATACTCTCACTGACTGCAAAAGCTAAAACTTGGACTCAGCGTCGGCACCCCAGGGGTGCTTCAATGGTATTCTATCGGGTTTCTCGACAAGCCGCAGCCGGGCTGATCAATTCTTACTGTGAACTAACCGAGGATAGGCAAGCGGGCTCAATGAGCGATTGAGCGCATTGGGCATCCCGCCTCACGCCATGCTCTATGCCCCTAGCTGACTAGCAAGATCAAGGAAACTGTCCGCATCAAAATCAAACTCGCCCGCTGTATTTCGCTCTATGACGCGCTCTCCCCCCCATTCGAGAGGCCTGTAGACATAGGCGGTTTTTAAGCCCGCTTGTGCTGCTGCACGCAAGTCTCCGGGGTGCGCAGCGACCATCAGGACCTGACTGGGCTCCAAATTCAGCAATTCAATGGCTTTCAGATACGCCCTTTGGTCTGGCTTATAGTGCTGCGCGAGCTCGGCCGAAAAGACTGCGTCCCAGGGTAAGCCTGAGTGCTTCGCCATGTTGGTCAGCAAGGACACGTTGCCGTTTGATAAGGTCGCAATTACAAACTGACTCTTAAGTCGATTCAGACCGCCTACAGTATCTGGCCAGGGAGTTAATCGGTGCCACGCACGATTAAAGTAATCAAGTTCAGCTTCTGAGAGGCCATCAAGGCCAAACTCAACAACCAATTCATCCAGAATCATTCGGTGAAGATCATCAATATCAGTCCAGGGAAGCTCTCCCGAGCGCACTTTATTCATGGCGGGTCCATAGCCTGCTCGCCAGCTGTCTGCAAATTCTCCCCAGTCGACCTGTAGGTTCTTTTGCTGTGCGAGCAGTCTACCCTCTCTGATGATGGAAGAGCGCCAGTCAACAACGGTACCGAAGACATCAAACAGCAATGCCCTGATGCTAGTGCGCAGAGAGGAAGAACTTTCTGTCTCCGCTCCCAATAGTGGAAAAGCGGCCAGAAGGGAGGAGAGCCCTACAAACCGCATCGCATTTCGCCTCAGGGCAAACTGAATGGTTGCCTCACAGTCGCTAACAGAAATCTCATCTTTTGTCTTGAAATGACGCATAGGAATAGAGCCCCTTTTTTTTAGTATCATGAATAATAGAACATCAGCATACCTATTTGGTATTCTGACTCAAAGCCAAAATCAATCCAGATATGCCGAATCGTCACTCCTATGATTGACCTAGAAACAGTTCGGGCTGAGACACCCGGATGCGACAAGATCATCCATTTCAACAACGCCGGATGCGCACTAAGCCCGCATCCCGTAACCGATTCGGTGATCAGTCATCTTCAGCTTGAGCAGCGGATTGGCGGATACGAAGCGGCCACACAGGCTGAAAAACAAGTCGCCAATTTCTACACCCAGCTGGCACAACTGCTCAACTGCGAAAGTTCAGAAATTGCGTTCATGGAGAGCGCTACGAGGGCATGGCAATCCGCACTGCTGTCCCTAGATCTAAAAGCAGGAGACGAAATCATAACCGCTGGCAACGAGTATGCCGGTAACTACCTCAGTTTACTTGCGCTGGCCCGCTCCCGAAGTATAGAGTTTCGAACACTGGCTCTTGAGACTGATGGTCGTGTAAAGGCTGAAAAGCTAGAACAACAGTTAAGCACAAAAACACGGGCCATATTAATCACCCACATTGCAAGCCAGCGGGGAGATATCCAAGATATCAAGGCAATAGGTGAAATCGCCCAAGCAGAAGGCATTTGCCTCCTGGTAGACGCGTGTCAGTCCGTTGGCCAGTTGCCTCTCGATTTACAGGAGATCAAATGTGATTTTCTCTGTGCCACCGGACGTAAATATTTGAGAGGCCCCCGAGGGACCGGATTTTTATTCGCACGCGGTCAGAGCACAGCAAGCTTCATCCCACCAGTGATTGATCTACAGTCCGCTTCCTGGGACACAGCAGAAAGATTTACTATAAAAAAAAACGCCGGCCGATTCGAAAGCTTTGAGCGCAATCTCGCCGGCCAGATTGGATTAGGTCGAGCCGTTGAGTATGCAAATTCATTGGGCATGATACACATTGCGGCCCGCATCCAAGGTCTGGCTGAGAGACTGGTGGCTGGGCTTCAGAGTCTTCAAGGGGTTCGGATACATGAATTGAGTGAGCCCCGATCAGGGATTGTGACCTTCAGCAAAACCGGCGCAGAAGCAGCTGCGCTTCAGAGCCACCTATATCAGCGGGGCATCAATACATCGATCAGCAAAAGGAACAATGCAAGACTGGATCTAGGCAGAGAGACGCAAGGCGACGTTATCAGAGTCTCTATGCACTACTACAACAGTCGCAGTGAGATTGAGCGCTTCATACAGGTTATTGACCGCTTCTGACTACAATACTGGAGACAGCAGGAAAATCAGCATGCGTCGGTTGCGTCCAGCGAACCGAGGCCACTTGACTTGATTACTGAAAATACACTACCAGAATCGCGACAGGGCAGATAAATTTGACGTAGACAGGCCAGATTTTCCAGAAGATTCCTGACTCGACTTCAGGGCACCCCTTTTTAATCTCCTCAAGAATTTCACTGCGCTGCCAAATCCAGGCAGCAAAAATACAGAAAGCGAATCCTAGAAGCGGCTGACTTACCTCAGTCGTGACTGTCACCACAAGGTCGAAAAGCGGATCAAAGTTGAAGACAATAATTAGCGAGATGGCGGTAATGGCTGACCCTATGAGCATCGCCGCTCGATGACGTTCAAGCTCATGATGCTCAACCGCATAAGCGACCGGCACCTCTAGCATAGAAATAGATGACGTCAGGGAGGCGATCGTCATAAGTGCGAAAAAGGCAATGGCGACAAATACGCCGATAGCACCCATCGTAGAGAACAGCGACGGTAAAACTGAAACAATTAATCCTGGTCCCGCAATCAAGCCGCCCGAGTCATCATAAATTTCTACACCGCTGGCTAGCGCAACGTACATTGCCGGCAGAATCAGCATCCCTGCCATCACCGCGATGCCGACATCAAGCAGCGCGACCAAACTGCCAATGGTAGGTAGGTTTTCATTGCTACTTATATAGGAACCATAAATCAGCATCGTACCCACCCCTAGAGACAAAGAAAAAAAGGCCTGACCCATAGCATCAACGAGCAGTGAAGGATCTGCTATCAGGGAAAAATCCGGGATGAGATAGGCACGGAGTCCATCCATTGCGCCCGGCAGCGTCAGGACATATACAATGAGCAATAGAAGAATCACAATCAGAGATGGCATCAGGCGCGAAGCCCATTTCTCGATACCCTCCTTCACGCCCGCGCTGATGATGTAGATGGTCAGCAACATGAATAACACCACGAACAGGCTGTTCCGCATGACTGCATCATTGGTCAGCCAAGCTGACAGTTGCGACGCGCCCAACAGGCGGGCAACAGGATCGAAGAAAAACGCAATCATCCAGCCGCTGACGATGCCATAAAAACTGAGGATAAAACTGACGGTGACAATACCAATGAATCCGACCAGCAGGGCAAGGAGCCGCGTTTTGTTGCCGGAGGATATGGTACGTAGCGCCGTCACCGCATTTGCTCTGGCATAGCGCCCGATGATGAGCTCGGCCATAAGCGCTGGATAGGCCAGAGCAAAGGCCAGAATCAGATACGTGAATAAAAAAGCAGCCCCGCCATTAGAGGCCGCGTTCGTCGGGAAGCCCCAGATGTTTCCCAGGCCTACCGCTGAGCCGGATGCAGCCATCAAAAATCCGAACCTGGATGTGAATTCACCTCGAGGAGCCGCCATGACGTCAATTCTCTTTTTATTTTTTATTCCCCCGCTAATCGTCTATTTGCCAAAAAGGCCGACGCGGATCGCCACATTAAGAGTAAATCAAAGCGAAGAGCGCGTAAACGAAGACTTATTAGTCGTAGGAGACAAGCGTGAAAATCAGTGCGTCAGGGTCGGTAAGCTCGAACAGCACATTGCTCAGAACCACGACCTGGCCATTCTGATTGACTTCAAGCGAGGGTATCTGCAGACGATTGTTTGAAGCGGAATAAGTGGCTATGCCAGTGAAACTGGTGCGAGGGATGACAGAGCTCAGGTCGACTTGTAAGTGAAACCCACTGCTGGACGGAATCTCGCGAAGGTACAGGCTTACTACGTCTTCGTCATTATTGACGTTAACGGAAGTAATCAACAACCCCGAATTTGATTCAAATACGTGGGCCGCCTCGCTGTAGCGCTCGACAACTGACACGTTCATGTAAACCAGGTCGCGAGGGTCATTGTAAACCCCAGTTAGAAAGGGTGCATCCTGGGCTTTGAAGCCGAGGCTGATTTTCGGCAGACCGTTAATCGTATCGAGCACTACCATGCCGTTTCCGAGAACGTTGCCAAACACGGTAAAGCCACCGTTTGACGTGTCTAAGGAGGTATTGTCACTGAGATTTACAAACCATTGATTGGTCGCACTGTCGGGATCGCCATCTATCTTGGCCATAGCTACTGTGCCTCTGAGATTGGAGGCACCGAATTCGTTAATCAACGGAGGACCTGTCGCAACATCGACAGGCCCCACGTAAGGCTGAAATCTGTAGGCACCGCCCTGCACGACAAAATCATCGGGCACCCGGTGTAGGTAGGTGGCATTATAATCTCCGCGTCTGACGTAATTCAGAAAGTTCTGAACCGTAGCTGGTGCGGAATCCTCGAGAAGCTCTATCGAGTAATCACCGACAGAGGTACTCACCCTGACAATCGTCCCGGCCTGACTAGGGGTACTGAAAGCCAGGGTAACGACGCAACCAAGCAACACCACTCGGCGCAGCAGCAGGAACTGACGTAAATGAAGGTATAAAAGCAACACGGTATTACCTGCCCGAATAAGCGCTCGAAGAATAGGTCAACTGCCGAAAAACATCAACACATTCAATAACAAATGCAAATAGTTTGACACTCAGCTTACTTTTCTTTCTGGCTTTGTTCTGAGTTATACTGCATGTACCCGTACAGGTTAATTCGACATTAAATATTTTCCCTGCGCTTCGGTCTGCAGACACCAGGGGCCCCAGCAATACCAAGACTCCAAGCAAGACATTGAACCCCCCTGATTCAACAGAATTTTCTCCGCGATTCGGCATTGGCGTTGACTTCGGCACCAGTAATAGTGCCGCCGCCGTCTATGACGGCAAACGGATACACCTGATCTCACTCGAAGAAACCGCTGTTGTGATGCCTTCCGCGACTTACATCGACCGAGAGCTGAAAATAACCACGGGACAAGCAGCCATTGATCGCTACGTTGAAAGTAACATGGGAAGAACGGTTGAACTCACTGCCGAGGTGCTCGGTGAAGGCCGCTCCACCACAGGCCAAATCGGCGACAAAGGACTTCCGGAAGAGGCACAGACCGAACTAATCTATGGTCAATCATTCGTTGACGGAGGACTGCAGGGTAGGTTGTTCCGCGGTATAAAACGACTCTTAGGAAATCGGAATGCGCCGCGCCTGATGGTGTTTGACCGACCATTCCGCCTTGTTGCACTAATCACCCCGTTGTTGGTGCGTATTCAGCACGGTGTCGAACGGATGACTCGAAGATTCGAATCAGATCCGAAGCCATCTGACCACGCCTGTATCGGCCATCCAGTCAATTTCGAAGGGACCGAGCAAGGACGGAATCAGCTCGCCCTCACTCTGCTCAAAGAAGCCTACGGATATGCCGGCTTTAGTCGTCAGAGTCTGTATCCGGAACCCGTCGCAGCAGCCTTGAGCTATCTACATCAATACCCAGCCGCCAGTCAGCAAACCATTCTTGCCGTAGACTTTGGCGGTGGAACGCTGGACCTGTGTCTGCTCAAGCGTTTTGAAGAAGGCTTCAAAGTAATCGGCACCCACGGAATTGGATTAGGCGGCGATCATATTGACCAGCTGATGTTTAAAAAAATTCTCTTTCCTCTTCTGGGAAAGGGCGAGCGTTGGCGGCGTGCAGGATCAGATCGAGAAATTGAAACGTTCTTCCCTTTCGAAGACTACGAGGAACTATTGCTGAATTGGGCAGTTTCCTACATGCTCAACCAAAATCGCTTCACCACGCCGCTGATGCAGCGTATCAAAGAAAAAGACGAAGCGTCGATTAAGTTCAGACGTCTGTACGATCTGATTAAAAACAATTACAGCTATCTTGTTTTTCAGTCACTGAAAGATCTAAAAGCTGACCTGTCTGATCATGACACTGCCAGACTGGATATCCCTGAGATTGATATAGATCTAGCGGTATCCCGTGAAAATTTCGAAGAGATCATCATGCCTGTCCTGACAGAGTTGCAAGCCGCGATCGTGACGATCTTACAGCGCACCAATATCAAAGCTGAGCAGATACAGTTGGTCCTTCGTACCGGAGGCTCCTCACTGATCCCTGCCGTTAAACGCTTACTGGACGAATCGTTTCCCGACAAAGTGATTGAACATGACCCATTCACCAGCGTTGCTGCAGGCTTAGCAATCGCAGAGTATCAGGGTCTAGGCGCTCAAACCTACAGCGGGCCGGAATCGGTGAGCAGGTTTTAAAGACTCATGGACCTCATAGTGTACGCTATTCCGGTGTTCCTACTGCTGATTCTCGTGGAATTTAGCTACGGCCTGCTGTGCGCTCGAAATACCTACCGTCTTAATGACACGATCAACAGCCTGTCAATGGGGACTCTCAGCAGATTGCAGGCACTGGTGGTCTTTGGGACTTCGGCTGGCCTGTATGAAGTTGTAGCGACCACGTTCAGGCTGACGCAGCTATCAGGCCAGAGCCTTTGGACCTGGCTGTCTTGTTTTGTGCTTTACGATCTGGCGTACTACTGGAAGCATCGATGGGGACACGAAGTGGCGCTGTTCTGGGGAGCTCATGTCGCGCACCATCAAAGCGAAGACTTCAATCTTGGCACCGCCCTCCGTCAAACCAGCACAGACTTTTACAGTTTTATTTTCTATCTCCCGTTCTTCGCTGCCGGCTTTCCAGGAGAAGTCCTGTTCTCTGTTGTCAGTCTCAATCTGATTTATCAGTTTTGGGTTCATACCGAACATATCCAGAAGTTGGGGCCTCTGGAGTGGCTCTTGGTCACCCCTTCGAATCACCGGGTGCACCATGGTCGAAACGAGCAGTATATTGATCGTAACTATGGGGGCGTCTTTATTATCTGGGACCGCCTGTTTGGAACTTTTCAGGCCGAATTGGCGGAGGAACCCGTCATTTTTGGCCTAAGCAAACCGCTTAAAAGCTGGAACCCACTGTGGGCAAATGGGCATGTTTACTGGCGACTCGCGCTGGATTGCTGGCATACCCCGGGCCTTGCTAACAAATTAGTGCTGCCGTTGCGTCGACCCGGATGGCGAGCGCCCGGATATCCCAGCACCTGTCAAAGCAAACGAATACATCCAACCAAGGTTGAAAAATTCAACCCGCACATCAATAGCTTCGGAAGAATCTATGTTTTCGGGCAATTCCTGGTCACCACCGGGCTTGCCTTGTACACCATAATCAATGCGCCGGGCTGGGGCTATCAGAAAACTGTTTGGATAGTCGGATTTTTAACCTATTCGCTGTGCGCTCACGGCTTCTGGTTGGAAGGAAGACCTTACAGTGTCTTGCATGAATTACTGAGACTTGGCGGTGCTATTCTGCTTCTGCCTTTAATTCAGCTGACTGCCGGATACCAACTGGTGTACTCCGGCTATCTCATCGGCTCGTTGACACTGCTCTGGGTCGGAATGCGAAAAGTTGGACAATCTGGCATAGTTACTCACACCTCGCTGTATCCCTAGAGCCTATCCAGAGGGAAGCTTGTGATCAAAGCCCCTGTCGCGGGATTTCTAATTTCGAATTCAGCCTTGAAGGCACTAGATAGCGCATCGGTAAAGCTGGTGCCATCATCCAGGCTTGGAATGATGAACACCATCCTCCCTCGAACTATCTTCGCGGGCGGCAATGCTAGCGGATTAAAACGGTAATCACCGTTATCGCTGAGCATCCCGCGCACAGAAGACTCTACGCTCAAGCCAGCACCAGGCACTTCGGCCCTTACCGCGCGGAATAAAGCAGATCCATCATTTGCATCGGTCACCCTGAGAAACACATTGACGTATTCGGTGTATAACCCAGTATTTCGAAGGGTGATGAGAGGCGTATAAATCGGATACGCAAAGCCAACCTCTACCAGTCCATTGCTGGATGCGTCTGTGATCAGCGCACTGTTCAGCTGGACTCCCTGTATTTCCCCCGGACTTTGCCGCGGTAACAGCCAAACAAAATACAAAATCGCAGGGAGCAGTGCAGGCAGGCAAACCGAGAAGCCGTATGTTTCGGGTCGTTTAACAAACACCGGAGCTAGCGGATAAATGGCAATCAGAAACAGCAATATGGCAGAGTCTAGGATAGCAGCCCGGATCATTAAAGCTTGAGAACCAACGAACTCAGGATTTCCGATAAAAACCGCCAGGACGCCCGATGCAGCTGGAACTGCCAAAAGGCTGAAAGTCAGTTGTCGGCGTGTGACCATCATGCCTTTATTTCAGGCAACCGTTGCTCCATGGGCCTGCTTATCAGCATGATAGGACGATCGCACAAGTGGACCGCTGGCAACCTGATCAAATCCGAGGGTTTCGGCAAACGTCTTTAGCGCCTCAAACTCGGAAGGATGCACAAATCGCTCAACCTTCAAGTGTTCTTTGCTGGGCTGCAGGTATTGACCCAGCGTAATCATGTCTACCTTGTGTGCCTTGAGATCACGCAGAACTTCCTTCACTTCATCAATAGTCTCACCCAAGCCCAGCATCAGACCTGACTTTGTGATCACTTCAGGACATCTCGCCTTATAGGCCTTGAGCAAGTCCAGCGACCATTGATAATCGGCGCCCGGTCTAACCTTACGATACAGCCTTGGTACTGACTCAAGATTGTGGTTAAACACATCTGGAGGGGTGGACTGCAGGATGTCGAGCGCAATATCCATTCGCCCTCTGAAATCAGGCACTAGCACCTCGACCTTAATGTGAGGATTATGCAATTTAGTCTGCGTGATGCAGTCCGCAAAATGCTGCGCACCACTGTCTTTCAGGTCGTCCCTGTCTACTGATGTAATCACAACATAGCTCAGATCCATTTCCTGGATTGCCCGGGCAAGCTCAGCCGGCTCGTTTAGGTCGAGCGGTCTAGGTTTACCGTGCGCCACATCGCAGAACGGACATCGCCGAGTACAGATATCTCCCATAATCATAAAAGTCGCCGTACCATTACTGAAGCATTCCCCGAGATTCGGACAAGACGCTTCTTCACACACAGAAGCCAAGCGATGTTCCCTCAGCTTTTGTTTAATGTGGCTTATCTTAGGGGAAGCCGGGATCTTGACCCGTATCCAATCCGGCTTGGCAGGCAATTCGACGGTAGGGATGACCTTCACGGGGATGCGTTTTACTTTTTCTGCACCCCGAAGCTTCTCGCCTTCCACCAATACGTTTCGTCTTTTGCGTTCGGCCATAATCTATTTCATCCAAACTGAGAGGCTCGGCTGCCCTCTGATGCTGACAGGCCGTAATGCGGGTAATACCCCAGGCCCTGCAAGAGCGCATCAGCAAGCTTACGACTCACCGACAGCAGCAGTTGCTCCCCACCCGGGACAAGGTCAGTAACCTGAGTAATTTGCAACTTTTCAAAGCCGCAGGGATTGATATTCCGAAAAGGAGATAAGTCCATGTTTACGTTCAGACTGAGACCGTGGTAGGTCCATCCATTCTTTATCCTCAGGCCAAGAGCCGCAATTTTAGCATCATTTACATACACGCCGGGGGCACCCGGCCGCGTTGACGCCTCGATTTCATAATCAGATAAGGTCCTTATAATCGCCTGCTCTATTAAATCAACCAGATTGCGGACGCCCATTTTTCTGCGTTTGACATTAATCAGCAAATAGACGATCAGTTGGCCTGGGCCGTGATAGGTAATCTGGCCGCCGCGATCGACCTGCACTACTGGAATATCGCCCGAGTTTAGAATGTGCTCCGGCTTGCCTGCCTGTCCCTGGGTGTAAACAGGCTTGTGGCTCAAAAGCCATATTTCATCGGATCGATCTGGCTTAGGATGTTCCGCAAGATAGCGCATCGACTTAAAGATCGGCTCGTAGTCCTGCAACCCAAGCCTCCGCACCACCAGCGTAGAAGATGGGCCGCGTTCTGCAGCCTTTGCGGCAAACCACTTGTAGTCCGACAGATGCAAGCTACAGCACCAACTTGACGCTTTCGATTTCTTTTAGGTCGCTGAAGATACTTTCTAACTGAGGCTCACCGGTCGCAGCAATCGTGACTGTAATTGACAGATAATTACTGTGCTTGCTGGGTTTGAGCTGAATCAAATTTGGATCAATCGCGCCAGTATGTCGTTCAATAGCCTCCAGAACCTGGGCTCTGAAAGTGTCCACAGCATGACCGATGACCTTAATCGGGTATAGACAGGGGAATTCAATTTTCGGCGGCGTCTCTTCAAGCGGAGAGAGGTCTCGCTCCGGATCATCATCTATTGACACCGTCTATTCCACCATCGCATCGCTGAACATCAAGTTAATCCAGTCTACAAATTGCTTAAGCATCCCGCCCTCTTCGACCGCCTGCGCAGCCACCACTTCGCCGCTGAAAACTTGCTCATCACCGAGCATCACATTCACTGTTCCCATGGACTGATGTTGCTGAATGGGCGCTTGAATGACTTCATCAACATCAACTGTCGCCGTCATAGACTCAGCCGCACCTCGCGGAATCGTTACGTAGACGTCATCCTGAATGGCCAGCTGAACAGAGTCACTGACACCAGAGTAGACCGGCACTGAGGCCAGAACTTGACCGGCATCATACAGCTTGTGCGTTTCATAATATCGGAAGCCATACGTGAGCAGCTTTTGCGTTTCAATCGCCCGGGCCTCTTCGCTGCTCGTACCCATAACGACAGAGATCAATCGCATACCGTCACGCTCGGCGGAGGCCACCAAACAATAGCCTGCGGCGTCAGTCCAGCCTGTTTTCATGCCATCCACATTGCGGTCGCGAAA
>JASMER010000379.1 GCA_030752195.1 Gammaproteobacteria bacterium | reverse complement strand
GCGTCTGGGATTCGATCAAAGATGCACACGATACTGGTAACACGGTGCAAGGCCGCTTGATGCGTCGAATTAAAGGGGGAATTGTCGTCGACTTATTTGGCGTTGATGCCTTCTTACCCGGTTCTCAAATCGACATTCGTCAGGTCAAAAACTTTGATCAGTTTCTTGGTCAGGAATTCCCCTTCAAGATTATTAAGCTCAATAAGGCACGTCGTAATATCGTCGTTTCGCGTCGTGCTGTGCTCAAAGATGCGCGAAGAGATCGTCAAAGTGCTCGAAGAGGGTCAGGTCCGTGAGGGGGTGGTTAAGAACATCACCGACTTCGGCGCCTTTATCGACTTGGGTGGCGTAGACGGCTTGTTGCACATCACCGATATGTCCTGGGGGCGCGTCAGCCATCCATCCGAACTGGTTTCCATCGGTGACCGTATCAAGGTCAAGGTGTTGAACTACGACCGCGAGCGCGAGCGCATATCGCTTGGTCTCAAGCAATTGACCCCCCATCCTTGGGAGAGCATTGAGAGCAAGTACCCGATCGATAGCCAGACGCGTGGCAAAGTTGTTTCGATCACCGATTAT
>JASMER010000378.1 GCA_030752195.1 Gammaproteobacteria bacterium | reverse complement strand
ATTGTTTTTTCTCACTACCATTTTTTTAGGTAGTCAGTTTTTATTAGGATTCATTATTGGAGGCTTGTTTATAACAAACGCTGTTATTTTTATCGTTGTAGCTGCACTTAAGTATTTTACCTATGTGATGTTATTTTATCTTTATTACACTCTATATAAGTCCATTCATTTAAAATAAGTTCATTGTCATAAAGACTTATGAGTTGTAGAATGCTTAATCCATTTTTGGGTCTGTAGCTCAGTTTGGTTAGAGCGCACCCCTGATAAGGGTGAGGTCGGTGGTTCAAGTCCACCCAGACCCACCATTTTTAAATATTTAAATGAAAAACGTTGTTGTAATAGGAGCAAATGGTGCAATTGGCAGTGCCTTTGTATCCTCATATGTAAATGATTCAAATATTGAAAATATATTTAGTTTAGGACGTGCGGAAATAAAGCACTCTAGTAACAAGATTAAGCACTTTATCGCTGATATAACAGATGAATCTGCCGTAGCAAACTTTGCATGTTCATTAGATGTCAATCTTGATGAGGTAATAATTGCAACAGGGATTCTTCATGCAGATGGAATCAATCCAGAAAAAAGC
>JASMER010000377.1 GCA_030752195.1 Gammaproteobacteria bacterium | reverse complement strand
GTTGCAAGAGATTCAGGATCATGTGTAGAGGCCAGAAATCCAGGAGTTGTAGATTCTGTGGATGGTGGAAGAATTGTAATTAAAGTGTCATCAGGAGATAGTGTAAGTGTTGATATCTACAACCTAATTAAATATACAAGATCAAATCAGAATACTTGTATTAATCAACGCCCAATTGTAAAAGCAGGCGATGTCGTTAAAAAAGACGATATTCTTGCTGACGGACCCTCTGTTGATAATGGGGAGTTAGCGTTAGGGCAAAATATCAGAATTGCTTTTATGCCTTGGAATGGATACAACTTTGAGGACTCAATTTTAATCTCTGAGAAAGTTGCAAGAGAGGATAGATTCACATCAATTCATATTCAGGAAATAGTTTGTATTGCCAGAGATACAAAGCTTGGTTCAGAAGAAATTACAGCAGATATTCCAAATGTTGGAGAAGGCTCATTAAACAAGCTTGATGAATGCGGAATTGTATATGTTGGCGCTGAAGTTGAGCCAGGAGACATTTTAGTAGGAAAGATTACTCCTAAAGGTGAGACTCAACTTTCTCCTGAAGAAAAATTGTTAAGAGCAATTTTTGGAGAAAAGGCATCTGATGTAAAAGAC
>JASMER010000376.1 GCA_030752195.1 Gammaproteobacteria bacterium | reverse complement strand
GTTCGACCACCCTCTCGGATCGCAAAACGCAGGCCCTCTTCCATCGCAATCGGCGCAATCAGCTCTGCAACAAAGTTGATATTGTCTCCCGGCATCACCATCTCAACACCCTCGGGCAACTCACACGCACCCGTCACATCCGTCGTACGGAAGTAAAACTGCGGACGATAATTCGTGAAGAATGGCGTATGACGACCACCCTCCTCTTTCGTCAAAATATAAGCTTCAGCCTTGAACTTCGTGTGTGGCTTGATCGTGCCGGGATGACAAAGAACCTGACCACGTTCAACTTCCTCACGCTTCGTACCACGAAGAAGAACACCAACATTATCTCCAGCCTCACCTTGATCAAGAAGCTTGCGGAACATCTCAACACCAGTACAAGTCGTCGTCTGGGTCTCTTTGATACCAACAATCTCAATCTCTTCGCCAACATTGATAATACCCCGCTCAACACGACCCGTAACAACCGTACCACGACCGGAAATCGAGAAAACATCCTCAATCGGCATCAAAAATGGCTGATCCTTAGGACGGTCTGGCTGAGGAATATAAGCGTCAACCTCAGTCATAAGTGACATAATCGCTTCCTTGCCAATCGTATCATCACGACCCTCAAGCGCCGCAAGCGCAGA
>JASMER010000375.1 GCA_030752195.1 Gammaproteobacteria bacterium | reverse complement strand
TCTCCGGGTTAGCTCTTTAAACCTATGTATTCAGTTTAAAGTACCACATAAAGTGGTGGGTTGTCCCATTCGGAAATTTTCGGATCAAAGCCTGCATACAGCTCCCCGAAACTTATCGCAGTATACCACGTCCTTCATCGCCTTTCAGTGCCTAGGCATCCGCCATACGCCCTTAAACGCTTGATTTATGCACAGAAAATAATTTTCTGTCTAAATTAAATTTTTAAAAAAATATTCATCTTTTCGAATATTTTTAGATTGTTCATCTATTCGAACAATCGGATATAGATATTGTTTGATCGTTCATATTTGAACAATCAAAATTGATATTATTATTTACAATTTGAAAAAACTAAAAGTGTCATTGGTGGAGGATAGCGGGATCGAACCGCTGACCTCCTGAATGCAAATCAGGCGCTCTCCCAGCTGAGCTAATCCCCCGTGAAAATGGTGGGCCGAGGACGACTCGAACGTCCGACCTCACCCTTATCAGGGGTGCGCTCTAACCACCTGAGCTACCGGCCCCTAAGCATTTATGAGACACTTTAATTTAAAGAAGAGAAATGAGGACGGCCACATTAACTTAATTTTTTGAGACCAAAAGAAATTTTTGGTCTTCCTTAGAAAGGAGGTAATCCA
>JASMER010000374.1 GCA_030752195.1 Gammaproteobacteria bacterium | reverse complement strand
CGCCAACTCGCGAGAGGGAGCAAATCTCAGAAAGCCGTTCTCAGTCCGGATCGAAGTCTGCAACTCGACTTCGTGAAGTCGGAATCGCTAGTAATCGCGAATCAGAATGTCGCGGTGAATACGTTCCCGGGCCTTGTACACACCGCCCGTCACACCATGGGAGTTGGTTGCACCAGAAGTAGGTAGTCTAACCTTCGGGAGGACGCTTACAACGGTGTGGTTCATGACTGGGGTGAAGTCGTAACAAGGTAGCTGTAGGGGAACCTGTAGCTGGATCACCTCCTAAAAGAGAAATCAGGTGAGTTTTTAGACAAGCATTACGTCACAAGTCATTCTTAAATTTTTTTACAAAACTCTTGGGTCTGTAGCTCAGTTGGTTAGAGCGCACCCCTGATAAGGGTGAGGTCGGTGGTTCGAGTCCACCCTGACCCATAGATATACACCTAAATTTTTCCATTACTTTTAACAGAGAAATTTCAAAATCTTACTTTATAATACTAGATGTAAAGGAGTGAAATTGAGCATTTTCTCGAAAGCAAATATTGTAGCAAGTGAAAACTTTAATAGATGGTTGGTTCCACCCATTTCTATTTCAATACATTTATGTATAGGATCAGTATATGCATGGAGTATGTTTAATCCTGC
>JASMER010000373.1 GCA_030752195.1 Gammaproteobacteria bacterium | reverse complement strand
AATCGTAACAAGATCCAACTCTGTATTGGGGCTCAAAGTTAATTGGATACCTATGTCTGTGCGGGTCTGATTACCCAAAATGCTGACCATAGTGCTATAGGGGATTAGCACTAAGTTGTCCCGGCTTTGACCCATCACTTCACCTCGGGATTCAAGCAAGCCGACAATTTTGAACCATTCGCCGCTGAATTCGATATATTCATTGATCGGATTATCCGGCAAATTCAGATTATCCTTGACCTCCTCTCCGATTACAGCCACTCTGCGTCGCGTCAGATTATCGGATTGAGCCAGAAAGCGTCCCGACTGGGTGTATGACTGCGAGACGTCCTGAAACGCATAAGTGGTTCCGAGAATCTCACTGAAGGACGTTTGCGGACCATACTTGATCTGGCTTGATCGGTTCGCTGCCAATATCGGTGTGATCGAGGCAATACCCTCAGCACGGCGCTCAATCAGTTCTAGGTCCTCCGGCGAAAGCCTGGAGCGAACTCCTTTCATAAGATCTTCGAAAGGGGTATAGGAAGAGATGGTCAAGCTGTTAGAGCCCAGCGCTTCAAACGAATCTCCGATAAAAGCACTCATGCCCCCAGTTAGTGATACCACGCTGATCACACTGGCTACCCCGATTATTATGCCAAGGGTAGTTAGGAA
>JASMER010000372.1 GCA_030752195.1 Gammaproteobacteria bacterium | reverse complement strand
ATATCATCAGCAAGAATTAAAATTACGTTTGGTCGATCGTCCTTCGTTGCTTCTTCTGGCCCTATAGACCAAGATGTTGGGATGTTTTCTTGAATGGGGTTAAGAAAATTCATCATCTTTGGTAAAGACCAAATTAAGATATTTACTTTGTATTCCCAAGCAATAACCCCAATGAAAACAATTGCAATGAGTGAGTAAAGCGTCTTTTTGAGCATTTTGAATTATCTCCTTGAGAGAAGAATATAGGATATGACAGTATGACTGTCAAAATATTAAATTGAATTTGGTGGGTCTGGCAGAACTCGAATCTGCGACCTCACCCTTATCAGGGGTGCGCTCTAACCAGCTGAGCTACAGACCCAAAATTAGAAGTAAAAATCTTATCTTGCTGATCTTGGAAAAAGGATTATAGGTTTTTTTTCTAGTAGATACTATGTAAAGTAAAAAAACTTTAGAAAATTATTTTTTGGGAGAAAGATGGAAAATTTTGATGGAAAAATTGCGGTTATCACAGGTGGTGGAACCGGCATGGGAAGAGAGCTCACTTATCAATTGGCTGCAGAAGGTTGTCATGTCTCTATTTGCGATGTCATTGAAGAAAATATGGAAGAGACCTTCCAAGAAGCAACAAAAAAATATCCTCAGGTAAAAATAACAAAACACTT
>JASMER010000371.1 GCA_030752195.1 Gammaproteobacteria bacterium | reverse complement strand
CGCACAAATAATAAATCTGCATCATAAAGATGCTTATTGTCTTTAAAAATAATCTATGCAGTTGTCAAGGTTCTCTGAAAACAATGAAATTAATTCAATGAGTCCAGCATCTTAATGATTTCATTAGGAAGCTAGATTCGTTCAGAATTTGATCACAACTCAAAACATTTCCCTTCTACAGATTATGGAAGAGGTGGTAATCAGTGGAGGTAAGCGGACTCGAACCGCTGACATCCTGCTTGCAAAGCAGGCGCTCTACCAACTGAGCTATACCCCCAACATAGAGATATGGGCCATCCTGGACTTGAACCAGGGACCTCACCCTTATCAGGGGTGCGCTCTAACCACCTGAGCTAATGGCCCAGGAAAAATAATGGGTGTGACCTAGAAAAACTTAGGAAATGAAATTCTTAATAAATTAAGAACGTGAGATACCGATCGACCTAAGGTGACAAAATAATAATATTAAACATTTTGTTGTCTCCCTGTTAGGAGGTGATCCAGCCGCACCTTCCGGTACGGCTACCTTGTTACGACTTCACCCCAGTCATTAGCCCCACCTTCGGCGTCCTCCTCCACAAGGGTTGGAGTAACGACTTCGGGCATGGCCAACTTCCATGGTGTGACGGGCGGTGTGTACAAGGCCCGGGAACGTATTCACCGCAGTATGCTGACCTGCGA
>JASMER010000370.1 GCA_030752195.1 Gammaproteobacteria bacterium | reverse complement strand
AGAAGTTTCTTGATAATGGCAGCAATAAACAGCAGCCTTGCATTCATAGGATACATAATTATTCCTATGACAAACTCTGCAAGAGACAGGTCATGGGATAGACTTTTCACTTTTTTTCACAGGCTAAGTGTTTACATCACAATCTCCATCTTTATTTTTTCAATTACGGAAATAGTTAGAATTTCGCTTGCCTAAAGCAATTACAAAACTTGAAATATCTTAATTTAGCATTAACTATTAGCAGGGGATAAACTTATGGGGAAAAGTAAAACAAAAAGTTTCCAGACTGAAACTAAGCAGTTGCTTCAGTTGATGATTCATTCTCTTTATTCAAATAAAGAGATTTTTCTAAGAGAATTAATTTCTAATGCATCTGATGCACTTGATAAGCTTAGATTTAAGTCTATAAGTAGCTCTAAATTAGCAAGTCTATCTGATGACTTAAAAATTAAGGTAATTGTTGATGAAGAAAATAAGACTTTAACAATATCTGATAATGGTATCGGAATGTCTGAAGAGGAAATAATTGAAAATATTGGGACAATTGCTAGATCTGGTACCGCAGAATTTCTTGGAAAACTCACTGGCGATAAAAAGAAAGATTCAAATTTAATTGGACAGTTTGGAGTTGGTTTTTACTCTGTCTTTATGATTGCAGAGAAAGTACAAGTACTCTCTAAATCAGCACAAAAGA
>JASMER010000036.1 GCA_030752195.1 Gammaproteobacteria bacterium | reverse complement strand
CGTTGTCAAACACGTATCTGTGGTCTCATTTCCGGAACAGCGCATGGATTCCTCAGCTTGACTGCATCTCAGACAACTTCGATACATAGTTCTCCAGCTGAGCAAGCGACTCCAGCTGCGACGGGTCAGCCAGTGTTTTTGCTTTCTCGAGATCTTCTGCATATTTGACACGTGTTTCAGCACTGTCAATTCTCTGCCGGCAGAACACTCGCCAACGCTCAAACTCTTCCCCTGTCAGGGTCCCAGGGAAATTACGTGCGCGGTATCGGAAAAACATTTCCTTCAACCGACCATCTTTAAAAGGCAGATCAAGACGGCCCAACTCTGATGAGTTTGTCCTCCTAACAACCCTCATCAGCTCTTTGTCGCCGTCGCTAAAAAAGCCACCGACATAAATCATAAAATCAGGATCATCGGATTTAGAGAGATCTTCGCGCCGAAAGACATTTATCACCTTCTGAGCAAGATGCGGCATTTTCATCATCTTTCCCCAGTGGGCTCTAATGAGCTCCTTGCTGACACCGTAATACACAGCAAGTTCTGATGAAAGGACCGTGGGAGCAGTCAAAATTGGACACCTATTGGTATGGATTGTCTTGAGCGGAATGCGAGAGACCCCCTCCGGCAGTTGCGCATTGGGCGTGAAGAGGCGCATCCTGATTTCATCATCAGGAAGATCAATCCAGGTGTCAGGATCGACTCGCAGATCGTATACAATCACGCCATTACTGTCGGTGGGATGTGGGCACACCGGCGCAACCACGGCCAGACATCCCTGCGCTGCCGGATACATTCCGGAAACGTGCAGGAGCGGTTTAGGGGACTTGAGGGCAAGTTGACGGTGAACAGCCTGCTTGGTCCGTAATCGATAAACATAATCAAACAGCCTCGGTTGCGCCTGCTTGATCAGTCGGGCCAGTTCAATCGTTGCCAAAACATCAGACAAGGCATCATGAGCATCTGAGTGCTCGATACCGTTTGCAGCGGTCAGCGCTTCGAGTTGAAAGCTGTTCGTTCCGTCCTCCTTCTTCGGCCAGGTAATTCCCTCAGGGCGAGTGGCTGCAGCTAGACGTGCCATATCCAGAATATCCCATCGCGTGTTGCCGTTTTTCCATTCACGCTCATAGGGATCATAGAAATTTCTGTAAAGAAGCTGCCGAGTCAGTTCATCGTCAAAGCGTATGCTGTTATAGCCCGCAACACAGGTACCCTCTCTAGCGAACTCTGAGTGTATCAAACGGATAAATTCTGCTTCGCACAAACCCTCAGACATAGCCTTCTGGGGCGTGATACCGGTGATCAGACATGCCATGGGATTAGGCAAAAAGTCCGCTGCAGGCCGGCAATAAAGCAACTGCGGTTCACCGATAATATTCAGATTTTCATCAGTACGGATGCCGGCAAACTGACTCGCGCGATCCCGGCGGGGGTCGCTGCCAAAGGTCTCAAAGTCATACCAAAAGATGCTTGCTGAGGTCACTGCTTACTGTTCCGATCCACTCAAAGAACAGCATAACATGATCATAGCTGCACAATTATCGTCGCCGCGGCTCTCGCATTAGCCTGGTAATTATCCTGCCTGCCCGACGCTGTCGTTCCCTGTCTGCAAATGGTGTAGAATGCGTATCAAGGCTCGCATTTAAATAAAAAAGACCTTAAAAAGGTAGACCAATGAATTTTCGCGGTGCCCACATCCTCACGGTTAACCAGTTCCAGAGAGACGATGTAGAATTGGTTTTTCAGGTGGCCGACAATATGGAACCCATCGCGCATCGGCTACGGGTAACCAAGGCACTCGACGGTGCTATTCTCGGTAACATGTTTTTCGAACCAAGTACCCGAACCCGCATGAGCTTCGGTTGCGCCTTCAATCTCCTTGGGGGGCATGTGCGAGAAACCACCGGCATAGAATCTTCCTCAATCACCAAAGGTGAATCTCTCTACGATACCGCAAGGGTCATCTCAGGCTACAGCGACGTGATTGTGATGCGTCATCCGGCGCCCGGCTCCGTCGCTGAATTTGCCAAAGCGTCCAGAGTGCCAGTCATTAATGGCGGCGATGGCCCCAATGAGCACCCGTCACAGGCTCTGCTGGATCTGTATACCATCAAAAAAGAGCTTAAGTCGAATGGCCTTACCATTGATGGCATGCGCATTGCCATGGTCGGAGATCTCAAACACGGTCGTACAGTCCATTCCCTCTCCCAACTTCTTAAGATGTACCAAAAGATTCACCTGACTCTGATATCTCCGCAGGAATTGAGGATGCCAGCTTATATCGTCAGCGATCTGAAGTCGGCAGGCCACGAAGTGACTGAAACTGATGACATGGAAGCCGGTCTTCAGGAAAACGATACCGTCTATCTGACCCGCATACAGGAAGAACGCTTCGACTCAAAGCTTGAGGCCGACATCTACCGTGGCCGTTTTCGGTTAAATCAAACAATCTATACGCGGCACTGCCAGCCCAACACGGTCATAATGCATCCTCTGCCGCGTGATTCGCGAGCGGAAGCAAATGAGCTCGACGCGGATCTCAATCAGCATCCGAACCTCGCGATTTTCCGTCAGGCAGACAATGGCGTGCTCATACGGATGGCACTGTTTGCGCTGATACTAGACATAACAGACAAAATTACAGAATCTACAAAGGAAATCAGTTGGTATGCCGGGAGACGCATGGGCCCATAGGGCCTTGCCCGCACAATCACGGCAGCCCAACAGAAAACATCACGCTGTGACGGACCAGACATATGGAATCAATGTTTTGCTCAAAATGTTGGTGGTCCGATGTCTTTCTGAGAAACACTGTTCCATCTCACTTGGGATTAACCGCTTTTAGACAGAGGCCAAGATGCTGACACAACAAGAATATCTGGCACTTGATGCCACCGCAATGTCCCTTGGACTCAAAAAAGGCGACTTCACATCCTCTGAACTTATTAACGTGGCGATCGAACAGGCCCGCAAAGTCAATCCGACCCTCAATGCCCTAGCAGGCGAATACTACGAACAGGCTCAGCACCGGGCCGCCGACGGGGGTCGAACTAAGAACGGCAACAGCGTTGTCGAAGGCCTGCCTTTCCTCATCAAGGATCTTAGCCCTCTTGCCGGCCTACCTCAGAGTAACGGGAGTCGCCTTTATCAGGGGTTTATCCCGACTCACAATGCTGCGATCGTACAGCGATATCTCGATGCCGGACTAATCGTCATCGGTAAAACGAATACACCAGAGTTCGGCCTCACTTTGACAACGGAGCCAGTTGCAAACGGCGCAACTCGTAATCCATGGAATCAGGGTTTTTCGACCGGTGGCTCCAGCGGCGGCGCAGCTGCAGCAGTCGCCGCGGGTATTGTACCTGTAGCACACGCAACCGACGGTGGCGGGTCGATTCGTATTCCTGCTGCCTGCTGCGGCTTGTTTGGACTGAAACCGAGCAGCGGGTTGACTTCCATCGACAATCAGCTTGGCGACTGCTGGAGCGGCATGAGTGTTGGCCATGTTGTCAGTCGCAGCGTTCGCGACAGCGCCCTGTTTCTGGACGTGATAACGCTACAGCAGGCCAAACTATTTCCAATACCTGCCACCCCTGTGCGATTTGCGACAGTTATCGATAACCCCCCGTGCAGCTTGAAGATAGCCCTGCAGATTCAGCACCCTTTTGGCGAACCCATTGACCCTGAATGTCTCCAGGCAATTGAGGAAACCGCACAGCTTTGTGAATCACTGGGCCATCAAATCGAGCAGGTCGAGCATCCAGCCGACTACAAAGCTGCTACCGGGGCAATGAACACACTGGTTTGTATCCATACGTATCAAAATGTCAAAAAACGGCTGGACGAACTAGACACTGATCTCGAGACTGCAGACCTTGAGACTTCAACCCGCCAAATGGCACAAATGGGAGCGCGATTTTCGGCGACGGATTATTTGCGGGCCAGAGACACACTCAATGCAGCAGCAACCGAGATGCAAACATTTCACAGGCGTTATGACCTCCTGCTTTCTCCGGTTCTCACGAAAAAAACCGCCAGACTGGGGTGGCTCAACATGAATGCCAGTGACCTGAATGAGTACGGTAGCCGATATCGGAGCTACTCCGGCTTTACTGCTCTGTACAATGGCACCGGTCAACCAAGCGCCTCACTGCCAATGCACACCGGTGCGAACGGATTACCCGTAGGCGTGATGGCAACCGCTGCGTGGGGCGACGATGCGCTGCTGTTACAATTCGCCAGACAACTGGAAGAGGCCCAGCCCTGGCAGCTTCTTGCCCCAATGGCAGTTTCAGAATGAGCAATGAATCAGAATTTCTAAGACTCAAGGTCGCCAGACAAACTACAATAGATACAAAGGGCAGTCGCCACACTGCGATGCCGCGGGAGAATATATGAAAAGCCTATATAGTCAGCCTAACGGTAAATCCTCTCTGTTAGTGATACATGCCGCCTGCAGTTTGCTGTGTTTTCTGCCCGGCGCATTAATTGCGCAGGAGTTCGAGACACCCATGACTGAATGGGGTGTTCCGGATCTACAGGGCTATTGGAAAAACAATACAGTCATGCCGTTCGAACGACCGCAGGAACTTGGTGACAAGCAAGCTTACACCGAAAACGAGGCGCTGCAGCTGGAGCACGCTGCACAGCAGCGTGTCGAGCAGGACAATCAACCGCTTGACCCTGACCGGCCGGCGCCAGCCCTGGAAGCCCTGCCGCCGGTCGGTAACTACGACCTGTTCTGGACAGATCGCGGGATGTTCCTGCCGACCATCAACGGGGAATTCCGCACCTCAGCGATCATTGACCCCAAAAATGGTCGGATCCCTGAACGGGTAGCCGGATTTAGTGACCTGATGCAGGAGTTGAGAGCTAGGCTGCCTGACCGAAACGACGGACCGGAAGGTCGCAGTTTAGGGGAGCGCTGCATGCTTGCATTCGGAAACAGCTCCGGGCCGGTTATGTCGCCAGTTATGTATAACTCACACATGCAGATTGTGCAGTCTCCGGGCTATGTTTCCATTATGGTAGAGATGGTGCACGACACTCGAATCGTACGAATTGCCGATTCCCGGGACGTAAGAGCGGCATCGCTTGATAAATGGATGGGCGATTCAATCGGCCGCTGGGAAGGCGATACACTGATTGTTGAAACCACGCACTATCACCCCGTGCAAACGTATCAGGGCGCTCCTACCGAAAATCTGACTGTGATAGAGACCTTCCGCCGCGAAGGGCCAAACAAGATTATCTATGGTTTTACAGTGGATGACCCCAGTGTATACACCGCTCAATGGTCCGGAGAATATCCTCTTTCAAGAATGGAAGAGCCCGTATATGAATACGCTTGCCACGAGGGTAATTATGGCATCATCGGCATCCTGGCAGGGGCACGTAGGCTTGAGGTCATGCAGGAAATCGGCATCGAGCGGGCGATCAACCAGTAATCCTTGAATCATTTGGGGGCGTACTAGTTCTTACCCTCCTGCTAAGTGGTCGGCGATGCCTGAACGAAGGTCTCAGGGAAGCCAATGGTCCTTCCCCTGTGGCAAGACCAGAGCAACTGTGAACAGCCCAAACCTGGAGTCGCGACCATGCTCACCCTCCATCATCTAGAATACTCTCAGTCTTTTCGCATTCTCTGGTTACTTGAGGAGCTCGGAGCCGACTATGAGCTTAAAATTTACGAACGAGACCCAAAGACCTATCAGGCACCGGCAGAACTCAAAAAGCTGTCGCCGTTGGGTTCAGCACCGGTCATCACCGATGATCAAGTCACGCTTGCAGAAAGTAGTGCCATCATTGACTATTTACTTGATCACCACCCCGAATCCGAATTGCGCGTGAGCCCGGACAGCGAGGATCGCGTACGCTATCTTTTCTGGATGCACGCCTCGCAAGGCTCCATGATGTCGTTGATGCTGATGGAAGCGGTCTTTCAAATACTTATATTCCGAGTACCCTTTCTTATTCGCCCCATGGTAAAGGCTGTTCTGGAACAAGCAAAACAAAGCCTGATCAAACCACGCATGGCGTCACTGTTGAAAATTGCTGAAGCAGACTTGAAAGTAGCCCCGTATTTTGGAGGAGACAAAGTCACAGCGGCTGATATTGCGATGATTTACCCAATGGCTGCCGCAAAAGACCGGTTCTATCTGGATGTGGATTATCCCGAATGCAACGCCTGGCTGGACAGAGTACACCAGTGCGAAGGCTTCAGGTCAGCGGCAGCGAAAGACGGGCGCGACTCAATTATTCTGAGGGTGTGAATACTCGTGCTCCATAGGACTTTCAACCCGGCAGATAGCGCGTTCTGTGTCAGTGCGCTGCCCTCTCTTTAGTGTCTGCCGCAAACCTGGGTGCCCGCATGTCGCAGCTGACACGCCGGTTTTCATGCAGGTCTTCGGGCGCGATGCTTCTCTGCAGTCACCTCAGCCATGATCGAGATAGCAATTTCCGCTGGCGTCTTGCTCTCAATCTCAAAACCGATAGGCGCATGCAAGAGTTCAATCTCATCCTGACTGAGCCCTAACTCCGGTAAACGCTCCCGCCGCGCCGCCGAGGTACGTTCAGATCCCATCGCGCCCACATAGAAAGCATCGGTTTTTAAAGCTTCCATCAGCGCCATATCATCCACCCTCGGATCATGAGCAAGTGCAACGATTCCGCTATAGGGGTTACTGAAACGCTCACGAACGACGTCATCCGGCAGGCGCGATGTTTTTTCTACCCCTTCAACATCCCAGTTATCGAGGTAATTCGGCCTCGGATCACAGAGAGTGACATCGTATTCAAGTGCCCTGGCCATTTCAGCAACATATTTCGCCACATCTCCGGCGCCAAGCAGCAGCAAACGATACATAGGGCTCAGACTATGACTCATCCGGTTACCCTGAATGACGACCTTGTCATCCCTGCTCTCGTCTGCTGTTGAAATTTCCCCGGATTCGAGGTTGACGATTCTGCTGATACTGGTGTGCTGCTCCAGTGCATCGAGGAGCCGGGCAAACGTACCCTTGTTCAGGTCAGTTGGTTTGATAAACTCCAGCAGCACATGGAGTTGCCCACCACAGGGCAACTTTAGCCGCGCCTGCTCTTCTGCGGTTACGCCATATTTCACCACAAAAGGAACACTTCCCTCGTCATGAAACCGTTGTTTTAGAAGACCATTCCGCAGCTGCTCAAGGAAATCCTCTTCAATACATCCCCCAGAAATCGACCCTATCAGATCACCCTCAGGCGTGCAGGCCATCATGGCGCCGACAGGACGCGGCGAAGAACCCCAAGTCTTGAGGATTGTGCATAACCACACTGACTGTTCTGATCCGAGCCATTGCAAGGATTGGCCGATTATTTGCTGCTGGCTGCTGAGCATACGAAGTCTTTCCTATTAAGAGTTGATCGCTTTTCCTAGCGAGCGCCATAACAATTCTACACATGTCAATTTGACGCGTGCTAAACGACCAGAGCCCTCCTCCGGCCTCGCCGGAAAGCGAGAACGCCCAAGACGTAGGTCAGATTATCTGCAACGAAGACCGCCCAGAAAACCCCGGCCGGACCCCAACCAAGGGTCAGTGCCAGGCAATACGCAAGTGGCACCTGAATTATCTAAACGCTGAGCACATTGATAAAGGTTGGCGCTATTGTATCACCCGCTCCATTAAAGACCTGAATTACAGCCATACCAAAACTCCACCCAACATAACCATGAGCAAGAATCTGCAAACAATTAACCGCATGGAACAGCACTTCTGGTTGACGGGTAAACAACCTGGCAATCTGTTCGTCGAAAACGAGCATGGCAATGGTAGCTACCGCCATGTAGCTCGCATTATATTTCGCAATCAAGTTTTAACGCAGGTGTGGCCCGGTTATCCCTCGAGCGTCTACAGACCAAAATCAAGATCCGGCGCCCGCCGTGTAGCTTCCAAGTCCAGCAAGAACGCCTTGGTTTCAAGCCCTCCGGCAAAGCCCGTGAGCTTGCCATTACTGCCAATGACCCGATGACAAGGAATAATTACCGGAATCGGATTGATGCCGTTAGCCGCACCCACCGCCCGCGAGGCATTGGGGTTACCGATATACCTCGCCAACTCCCCATAACTCCAGGTTTCGCCATAGGGTATCTGCTGCAGCGCCTGCCAGACCCGGCGCTGAAATTCAGTACCCTTCGGCCTCAGAGGTAAATCAAAATCCTGACGACTGCAATCAAAGTACTCATCCAGCTGTTTAATCACTGCCTTAAAAGGCTCATCATCCTTCTTCCAACCGCTGTCGTAGCTCCTTTTCATTGCGCCTGTAGGAAATCCCAACAATTGCAGATACTCACCATCACTGGCCAGCAGCAGTGTTCCGATCGGAGTCCGATGGTAGTGATAGAAAGTCTCCATAGTTGTTCTCTGCAAATTGTTACGAATATGATTAACAGGGTAAATACTGTTGTTATGTAGGCTTATTAAACTGCTCAAAAGAATAGTTTTTCCACAATAAAATGGCGCAGTAAGCTCGCCACGGCTGCCAAGACTCAGCGCGCTGCCGTAAGGCTGATGGCGTCAGGGTATCTCCGGGTTCCGCCACTGCGCGCCTGAGAATTAGGTCAGAATGGGGGAAGGCATTGGGGTCACTTAGCGCCCGCATCGCTATATACTGCGCAGTCCATTCACCGACGCCCTTGATTTTACAAATGGCAGGCACAAAAGTTTCCGTGTCCATGCCACCCCCGATGTCCAACTCGCCACGCTCGAGCTGTTCCGCGACCACCCGGATAGCCGCAATGCGCGCCCCAACAATACCCATGCCATCGAGATCCGCCAAGACTAACTGAGCCGGTTCGGGAAACGTGTAGTTTAGTCCTTCCACGTCGCACTCATAGGCCTCACCATAGTGCCCAGCAACACGCGCCACCAGAGTCGACGCTGCTTTCACTGTGACCTGCTGACCGAGAATCGCCCTCACTGCCACCTCAAAACCACTCCAGCAACCGGGCACCCTGAGCCCGGGAAACCGCCGTACCATCGGCGCTAATTGAGAGTCCTGAACCAAGAATTCGTCAATCTGTGCGCTGTCTGCTCTGACATCGAACAGCGCACGAATGCGCTCAATGATCCGATCGAGATGGCGGGTCTCCCCGTAGCTGACACACACGCGGATGTTATGGCTGCGGGGCTCAAAAAATGCCTGAAAGTGCCCGGCTAGGCCTGCCAGGCGAAACGTTCTTGCATAACTGTGCTCAGTCACAGCCTCAACTCCGGGAATGGCGCGGTAAGCTAGGAAATCCAGCATGGCTTTCCAGTCAAACGGGGGGCGATAAGACAGAGACAGCTCGATAGTACCGTCATTTTTAGGCTGATTGCGGTTCACACTTCCTTTTCCCGGAGCTGACGCGGCGAGCGGTTGTAGGTCATACTGAACAGCGATTTGAACCGACGCAAGCTGCCGAAACCTGCTGCGAAGCAGATCTCCGAAAGATTCAGGCGGGTCTCATCAATGAGCTTTTTCGCGAAATGGAGCCGCCGGGTCTGAGCCACCGACACAGGAGACGCACCGAGATGGTCCTGGAATAGACGGGTCAGCTGTCGGGGCGCTGCTGCGAGCTGCTCAGCGAGCTCTCCCAATGAGTGGTCATCCAGAAAGCACTGATCAATCAGCTGCAGCGCCCGGGAAACCTTCCAGGAGGAACCGATCCAGGCCGGAGTTCCCGGTGAGGACTCTTGGCGGCAACGCAAGCAAGGACGGAAGCCCGCCTCAGCTGCGGCTGACTTGTAGAGTTGGACATTCTCCTTCTTGGGGACCCGGACCGGACAAATCGGGCGACAATACACACCAGTGGTCAGTACGCCAACAAGAAATTGCCCGTCGAAGCGTGGGTCATAAATCGGCCGTGCATTCTCGAACTCATCGGTATTCAGGAGCATGGATCGATTAAAGCCGGGTTGTCTGAATGTAGAGCCATCATACTGCTAAACGGCTCCGACGATGGCTGTTTTCGGAATTCATATTGACAATCCTCCCTGAGGAGTCAGACGCTGCGTTGGCTGTCTTTCAATATTCTCCTCTGAATCTTCTTGGCAATTTGCCATGGAGCGACAATATACCTGTACAGAAAATTATCCGAAACATTCCTGGAGCCCTCGTGAAACCTATCGGCGAGTCAGGCATTAATCCGGGAGTGCCCGGCCCCATCGAGTCACGCCGCCCGCCCGATTCTCGACTCAGCGTCAAGGGATATTCGCACTCAGGCGCTTTTGCGCCTGATCAGATCTCATCACTCAGAACTGGTGGTAATGCCCCGTAGCCCATAAACCGCGGGCTGGTGTATAGTATCGGCCTCTTCGCCTGTGCCACAATAAGACCCAATTCAAGTCATCCGGCCCGGCAATTACACTTAAAGCAGATTATTAAGAGATATTGGAAATCAGATGACTGACAAGGACTTACGTAAAAATTCTTCGATTGTTGTTGATGGCGTGGAGCAGGCGCCAAGCCGCTCCATGTTGCGGGCAGTGGGTTTCGAAGATGGTGACTTCATGAAACCCCAGATCGGAATCGCTTCGACCTGGAGCATGGTGACACCGTGCAACATGCACATCAACAAGCTAGCAGAAGACGTCAACAAGGGGGCGGACGTAGCTGGTGGTAAAGGCATAATCTACAACGTTCTCACTATTTCCGATGGGATTTCCATGGGCACAGAGGGAATGAAGTATTCCCTGGTTTCCCGGGAGGTCATCGCCGACAGCGTTGAGACCGTGTCCGGCTGTATGGGACATGACGGCATCATTACCATTGGCGGATGTGACAAAAACATGCCGGGCTTGCTGATGGGCATGGCGCGCCTGAATCGTCCTTCGATATTCATCTATGGCGGCACCATCCAGCCAGGTCCCAACCACACGAACATCATCTCTGTGTTTGAAGCCGTTGGTGGCCACGCTGCGGGCACGGTGTCTGATATAGAGCTGAAAAATATTGAGGAAACTGCCATCCCTGGCCCCGGCTCCTGCGGCGGCATGTACACCGCCAACACCATGGCCTCAGCCATTGAAGCCATGGGTATGAGTTTGCCCAACAGTTCGGCTCAAGATGCAATCTCCCAGGAGAAAGTGGAGGACTGTCTGAGCGCCGGGGAAGCAATCATGCATTTGCTTGAGCACGATATCAAGCCATCTGACATTATGACCCGCGCCGCTTTCGAGAACGCTATTAAAGTCACCATTGCACTGGGCGGCTCAACCAATGCCGTGCTGCACCTGCTGGCCATGGCGCACACGATCGGAGTGGACTTGGAACTGGATGACTTTACCCGGCTTGGCAAGGACGTTCCTATGCTGGCAGACCTCAAGCCCAGCGGGAAATATCTGATGTCCGAACTGATTAAGATAGGTGGCATTCAGCCGCTGATGAAGACCATGCTGGAGGCGGGCATGCTGGACGGTTCATGTATGACGGTCACGGGAAAAACTCTTGCGGAAAACCTGGCAGACGTAGCACCTTACCCGGAAGGTCAAGACATAATTCGCCCGCTGGACAACCCCATCAAGAAAGATTCGCATCTGCGTATTCTGCGTGGCAATCTCGCTCCGGAAGGCTCAGTGGCAAAAATTACTGGCAAGGAGGGCCTTTCCTTCACCGGTAATGCTCGGGTGTTTGAATCGGAAGAAGACTGCTTGAAAGGCATTCTTGACGGCACTGTCGTCAAAGGCGATGTCCTAGTGATTCGTTACGAAGGCCCAAGAGGCGCACCGGGCATGCGAGAAATGCTTTCACCTACATCTGCCATCATGGGCAAAGGACTGGGCGAGGATATCGCACTGATTACCGATGGCCGCTTTTCAGGCGGCTCACATGGCTTCGTCGTGGGACACGTGACACCTGAAGCTGTCGAGGGCGGCCCCATCGCTGTGGTCGAGACAGGCGACCGGATTTCGATTGACGCTGAAGCCAACATCATCACCCTTGAAATTAGCGATGAAGAGATGCAGGCGCGACTGGCGAAATGGAAAAAACCGGCGCCCCGCTACACTCGGGGTGTGCTTGCCAAGTTCGCCGCCTCCGCGGCTTCTGCATCCGAAGGCGCTGTGACCGATAAATATCTCTAGACAGGTGACCGCGAAGGATCCAAGTGCATCCTATATCTGCATTTTTCGACAGTATCGGAAATAGCCTGACAGGCTCTTTTCTTCAGGATGGTGCCCTGTGGGCGCTACAGAACATTCCGGGCTTTCCGCCGGTTATCCAAACGGTGCACATTCTCGGTATCGCCGTGATCATGGGCAGTATTGTGCTTCTCAACTTGCGGATTCTGAAGCTCGCTATCCCTTCGCAGTCACTGTCTGAGATCGCCCGGCGCGTCATGCCGTTCTTCTGGTTTGCGCTGGCCAGCAACCTGGTCTCCGGAGCATTTTTTGTCTTTGCCCGGCCCATGAGATATTTCAACAACCCGGTATTCCTATGGACAATGGCC
>JASMER010000369.1 GCA_030752195.1 Gammaproteobacteria bacterium | reverse complement strand
GAGAGCATGGCGGCGGGGTCCTCGTCATAGCCGGTGCAGAATTCTTCCCAGGCGCGCACAACACGGCCCGGCGTGCCGACCAGCCCTTCGCGAGAGACATCCTCGCCGATCCAGCGAAGGATAGTCTCAACGGCGGCTTCCGCCTCGTCGCGGGTTGGGCGAGTACCGGTGTCTGCTTTGCCGGCAGGTTTGGTGCTGCCGTTGTCATAGGGTGTCATGACATTATCCCCTGAGAGATCCCCTGAAGGCGCGGTCGTACTGTGCCGTTCGCCGACACCGGACGATGTCTTTTTATATGGCGACAAAGCCCGGCCATGGCAATATCTTAGGTGTGTCTGTGACAGCGGCGGGGCGCAATTAAATTCTTTGCCGGGGCGGTGTCAGCGGATACCCTGCAGGAACGCGGGTGTAGCTCAGTTGGTAGAGCACGAGCTTCCCAAGCTCGGGGTCGCGGGTTCGAACCCCGTCGCCCGCTCCAGGTTCGAATGTGGCCGGATACAAAAGAGGCCGGATATGAAAAAGGCGGGGTAGCCCCCGCCTTCTTTGCATTTTCTGTTTCCGGTGCGGTGGTCAGCAGGCGTCAACAGCGCGCTTGGCCATCTCGCGAACCAGATGCGCCCGATAGTCCGGCGCGGCGTGGATATCGCCTATCAGATCGCTGGAATCAATCGCGACGCCGTCTAGGGCAGAAGCGCTG
>JASMER010000368.1 GCA_030752195.1 Gammaproteobacteria bacterium | reverse complement strand
ATGCATTTGTGCAGTCTAATAACGATTCTGATGATACTCCTTTAGCTTATTTTTGGATGGGCGAAATAAATTTAACTAATGGAAATTTGGCAGTTGCAACTCAGAATTTTAATACCCTTGTTGGCTTATATCCTACTCACTGGAAAGTGCCTCTAGCAAAATTTAAGCTTGGCACTATATATTTTGAGCAAGGCAATAAAGAAAGAGCGGTTGCGCTCTTTGAAAGTGTTATTAGAGAATATCCTGATAGTTCTGCAGCAAAAGCTTCCGCTGAGACATTAAGTAGTCTAGAATAGCGCATTGAAATTGATGGGTCGTTAGCTCAGCTGGTAGAGCACCGGGCTTTTAACCCGTTGGTCATAGGTTCGAATCCTATACGACCCACCATCATTTATTTGTATAAGAATTTACGCATCAATGTTACAATTTCGTATCAATACCATAGATTTGCTAGTGTTGAGTTGTTTTTTTATAAAAAATTATTAATTAAAGAGTTATGTTTTTAAAGAATAAGTTGGGTTTATTAATATCAGCGATATCAACAATAATTTTAGTTGCTTGTGGTGGAGGTGGTAATTCAAATCCGCCAAGTGCATATCCAATTCCTGCACCAACACCGGCCCCAACTCCAGCACCAACACCGGCCCCAACACCGGCCCCAACACCGGCCCCAACTCCAGCACCAACACCGGCCCCAAC
>JASMER010000367.1 GCA_030752195.1 Gammaproteobacteria bacterium | reverse complement strand
AACGCCTTCGCCGTCTCGCCGGTATCGACCAAATCATCGACAATCAGCCATCCCTTGCCGTTGCCCGCGCTCGGCGCCTCTTTTAACACGTCGAGCGATCCCTGCTCGCTGCCGTGATAGGAGGAGATGCAGGCGGTCTCGATCAGCCTTATTTCGAGCTCACGCGCGACGATTGCCGCCGGCACCAGCCCGCCGCGTGTCACCGCGACGATGCCCTCAAACGGACCCAGTTCGAGAAGCCGCCAGGCGAGCGCCTTCGATGTCCTGTGAAGCTCTTCCCATGACACGGGAAATGACTTGTCGTGCGTGTCGGCCATATGAAATCACCCTGTCGTCGTCCTGCCGCGTGAATGCGCCAGACTCTAGCCGCTGACGCGCCGAACACAAGCCCCATCTGCGCCGGATGCAGCCGGAAAAAGGTGTTGTCGAAAGCACTTGCCAGCACCGGGAGCTTCGCCTATGGTGCGCCATCCTTCAGCGGGGCCTGAAGCCCCGCGCCGGACAAAGCGCTCGTAGCTCAGCTGGATAGAGCACCAGACTACGAATCTGGGGGTCGGGAGTTCGAATCTTCCCGAGCGCGCCACTTCCTAAGATACACTCCTGAAGCAGACAAACGATCACGGCCTGTGTCGTGTGTTGTCGATGTTTTGAGTCTATCGACATGATCGGTGGCTTTGCACTCGAAATCAGGGGGCTTGAGTGACC
>JASMER010000366.1 GCA_030752195.1 Gammaproteobacteria bacterium | reverse complement strand
CCGGGCCTTGTACACACCGCCCGTCACACCACGGAAGCTGGTTATGCCCGAAGTCGTTATCTTAACCTTTGGAAAGAGACGCCTAAGGTAGAACTAGTGACTGGGGTGAAGTCGTAACAAGGTAGCCGTACTGGAAGGTGTGGCTGGATCACCTCCTTAAATTATTTTAGGTCGTGTTTATTAATAAATTTATTAGTTTTTGAAATTTTTTAAAATTTCTTTGGGCTATTAGCTCAGTTGGTTAGAGCGCACCCCTGATAAGGGTGAGGTCCCAGGTTCAAATCCTGGATGGCCCATCAGTGGGGGTATAGCTCAGTTGGTAGAGCGCTGCTTTTGCACGGCAGATGTCAGCGGTTCGAATCCGCTTATCTCCACAAAATAGAAAAGAAAAAAGAAAGTTGAATTCTTTAAGTTTAATTAAAGTCAAGCGAATAAGAGCTTACGACGGATACCTTGGTGTTCAGAAGCGATGAAGGGCGTGGCTACCGACGATATGTTTCGGGGAACTGGAAGCAAGTTTTGATCCGAAAATACCCGAATAAGGAAACTTCAAGAACTACCTCTTGAATACATAAAGAGGAAAGAGCAAACCTAGTGAATTGAAACATCTTAGTAACTAGAGGAAAAGAAAGCAAAAGCGATTCTCTTAGTAGCGGCGAGCGAAATGGGACTAGTCTAAACTCTATAACAGAGGGTTGTGGGACAACGTAGAATCAATTGTAAATTGTTA
>JASMER010000365.1 GCA_030752195.1 Gammaproteobacteria bacterium | reverse complement strand
CATAATAGGGATTTCTGTCTTTATTTGGAATAGGTCTAGAATTTGAATTTTTTGTGCTATCTACAGAAAAATCAACAACTTCAAGAGCAGAATCTGATTGCATCTTTTTAAATAAACTTAATAAAGGTCTGCTGTCATAAACATCAACATATACAAGACCAAGCGTAAGAATATAAAGCCCAACTATAAGAATAATAAGATTTCTAAGATACTTCATAACTCCCCTTTTTATAAGAATCTATGATTGCATAATAAATTATGAGTAATCTTATGACAATAATATCTAAAATTTATTTTGATACTTAGATCACTTTCAATTAACCTATAGCTTCTCTGCGCCTGTAGCTCAGTTGGACAGAGTACTTGGCTTCGAACCAAGGGGTCGGGAGTTCGAATCTTCCCGGGCGCGCCATTCAAAAAAAAAGGGGGCCATATGCCCCCTTTTATTTATTTAAGATTCAATTAAAAACTATAGTTTACTGTTAGTCCATATGATGAATATGCATTTGGATATCCAAAAAAAGTAGTAAACGTTGGATCAGCAACTGCTGGGAAAGCAGAAATCAAGTACTTATCATCATTTATATTTTCGCCCCATAACATTATTGATAAATTATCTTTCTCAATTCCCGCTGAGAAATTCAAAGTATCTTGTGTTTTAATTCCATTACCTGCTGCTTCAAGTATTGCCTGCCATGCTGGATTTTCAAGCATCTTAGCTTCACTAGCATATAAATGACTCAATCTAAAATATC
>JASMER010000364.1 GCA_030752195.1 Gammaproteobacteria bacterium | reverse complement strand
CGTAGATCGATCTCTGAGCCTGTTGACGCTGCGGTCTCTCTGTCAGATTCGTAACGTAGATTACCCAATCAGGAAGATGGTTTATTTTGGATCTCATGCGCCATGTAACTCGCCTTTGGCTAAGCTTCTGCGCGTTTATGAAGATTCGGGCTACGCCGGGTGCCGTACTTTTTCAGAGCGCGTTGTGAGCGTTTGTTGTTTTCATCTACCCAGTACAGCACCGTATCCACGAACGTGAAGGCATGGCCGATCATCAGAGATTTACTCTCGGCATCAAACTGCTTGCCCCAGTAGTCCTTGCCAAAAAAGTCCAGCCAATTTCGATTTCACAGCGATCGGGGTTGAAAGCGCCGTATCGGGAGGAACCCATCAGCAGACCGGTAGCTTTATCAACGAAGCTGAATCCACTGCCACTTCGTAGCGCGCTATCGAAGAACGCTCTGAATTCAGGCTCCTGGTAGCGATTCTGTGCGAGGTGTGTTCCCAGACGTTTGGATCGCACGCCAGTGAATGCTGCTCAGCAAAAACCTCTGGTCTGATCGGTCGGACAATGATCCGATGTGCTTCGAGTGTTGGTTGCAAAATGGCGGGGTCTGACATGGGTTTGTCCGAATTGCAGGTGAATCAGCGCCTTGGCGGCGAAGCGGGATACGACTCTTTCTGATTACGGCCGGTCATTGCAGTTAAACAATATGGCCCACCCAGCGACCTGCAAGCATCACAAGTGCCCACAGCACGAGTGACATCAGGCCTGCTG
>JASMER010000363.1 GCA_030752195.1 Gammaproteobacteria bacterium | reverse complement strand
TCCAATAACGTTCGCACCTCACTGATCATGCGGCCGGGAAACGGGCGCTTGCCGTCTGTTCAGGCGGGCATCAATCATCAGCCTGGCGGAGAGCGTGATGTGGCCGGAACGCGACCGGTGCGCTTCGCTGTTGGTGGTGTTGGTCGGACGGGCCCGGAAGATAGGGGTGTTTCTGAACGCTGCCTCGTTGGTTTTAACAACATGCCGCAGCTGATGCCCAGCGTATATAACAATAACATACAGATCGTGCAGAATCGCGATTATGTCGTGATTCTTTCGGAGATGGTGCACGATGCACGAATAATTCCGCTTCGTTGGGATGCTAGGCTATCAGACGACATCGGCCTCTGGTCCGGCGATTCCCGCGGTCGCTGGGAAGACAGCACGCTCGTCATTGAGACTCGTAACTTCAACGGCCTGACTCAGAGCTTTGCCGGTTACGGTTCTTCGAAAAACAAATTGCTCGTAGAGCGACTCACGAAAGTGGGGCCGCGTTCAATCAGCTATGAATACACTGTTACCGATCTAGATACATTCAGTGAACCGGTCTCGGTAATTCTGCCGCTGACCAAAGTTGACGCGCAACTTTACGAGTATGCCTGCCATGAGGGAAATTACGGGATGACCAATATGCTTAAAGCGGCCCGGGCCCGTGATGCGACAGCAGAAATGGATCGCGTGGCGGATCTGTTTCGAGACCGGCAATAGACATCTGCTTATGAAAGGAACTCTCAACTCGTTCAGAACCTTGAAAATTCTTC
>JASMER010000362.1 GCA_030752195.1 Gammaproteobacteria bacterium | reverse complement strand
ACCGCGTCTTTTTCCGACTCGTCCAAGGCGTAGAAAACTTCCTTGCCCACATCGATGCGATACAAAGGTGGCATGGCGACATAAACATGTCCGGCGCTGACCAGCGAGCGAAAGTGCTTAACAAATAACGCACACAATAGCGTAGCGATATGCAGTCCGTCAGAATCCGCGTCGGCGAGTATGCAAACCTTGTTGTAGCGCAGGCCAGTAAGATCGTCACTGGCCGGATCCACACCAATGGCCAGAGCGATGTCGTGAACTTCTTGGGAGGCCAGCACCTGACTGGCTTCCACCTCCCAGGTATTCAGAATTTTTCCGCGCAGGGGCATGATCGCCTGAAATTCTCGGTCTCGCGCCTGCTTGGCTGAGCCGCCAGCAGAGTCGCCTTCCACCAGAAATAACTCGGCGCTGGAGGTATCTTGACCGGAGCAGTCCGCCAGCTTGCCCGGCAGCGCAGGGCCCGAGGTCACCCGCTTACGCGCGACTTTTTTCGCGGCGTTCAGACGACGCTGAGCGTTGCCTATGGCCATTTCAGCGATTTTTTCACCCTCGCTGGCGTGCGCGTTCAGCCACAGGCTAAAGGCATCTTTGGCCACACCGGATACAAATACCGCAGACTGCCGAGAGGATAGCCGCTCCTTGGTTTGACCCGCGAACTGCGGGTCCAGGAGCTTGACGCTGAGCACATAGCTGCACTGATCCCAGATGTCGTCGCCAGTGATTTTTACCCCGCGAGGCAGCAGGTCGCGGAATTCACAAAACTCTTTCA
>JASMER010000361.1 GCA_030752195.1 Gammaproteobacteria bacterium | reverse complement strand
TCTTAGACTCACTTGGTGAACATAATAAAATTCCAGAGTTTATGTCTGAAGAAGATTTTGATTTTTATCTTAAACAATTTACAAATGGAGGAATGCGCGGACCAATTAACTGGTATCGAAACATTGACAAAAATTGGGAAATTACAAAAGATACTCATGAGAAAAAAATATCACCTCCTTCATGTTTTATTGTGGGCGAGCACGATCCTGTGGCTAAATGGAGTTTGATAAATCCAGCCCTACATGAAAACCTTGTCTCAAATCATATAATTAAAAATGCAGGTCATTGGGTACAACAGGAGAAGCCTGACGAAGTAAATAATATACTATTAGATTTTCTTAAATAGATTGAAGATTTATCTGTTTTTAGATACATTCTCACTCGTTTCGGGGCGTAGCGCAGTCTGGTAGCGCATCTGGTTTGGGACCAGAGGGTCGCAAGTTCGAATCTTGCCGCCCCGACCAATGAGGTTTTTAATGAGCACGCCAATCGAAAATTCTTACACAATGCCAGCTGAATGGTTTCCTCACGAGTGTTGCTGGATGCAATGGCCAACAGAGACATTTCCAACAGATGTAACATCATCTTGGTCACATTTTGATTATCAAAAGGGAAGAGATGCATGGGCAAACGTTGCAAATGCTATCTCAAAATTTGAAAAAACTAAAATGATAGTTCATCCAAAGGACTCTGCTAGTGCCAAAAGTCTACTAAGTGAAAAAATAGATATTATCGAATTTCCTATCAATGACGCATGGTCAAGGGATTC
>JASMER010000360.1 GCA_030752195.1 Gammaproteobacteria bacterium | reverse complement strand
TCTCGATACTGGAGAAGCAGGAGATAATATTGGTGCATTATTAAGAGGTGTTGAAAGAACTGACGTTGAAAGAGGTCAAGTATTATGTAAACCAGGATCTGTAACTCCACATACTAAATTTGAAGCTCAAGCTTATGTTTTAAAAAAAGAAGAGGGAGGAAGACACACACCATTTTTTACAAAATATAGACCTCAGTTTTATTTTAGAACTACAGACGTTACTGGTGAAGTTGAGTTACCTGCTGGAACTGAAATGGTTATGCCTGGTGATGACGCTAAATTTACAGTTAAACTTATTACACCGATTGCAATGAACGAAAAATTAAATTTTGCAATAAGAGAAGGTGGTAGAACAGTAGGAGCTGGAGTAGTAACTAAGATTATAGAGTAAACTCCATAGGAGTGTAGCTCAATTGGTAGAGCGCCGGTCTCCAAAACCGGAGGTTGGGGGTTCGATTCCCTCCGCTCCTGCCAAAAAAAAATTATGAAAAACCCTTTAAAATTTATTCAGGATGTAAAGCAAGAAGCTTTTAAAGTTACTTGGCCTACTGGTAAAGAGGTTATTCAAGGATCATTAATGGTTGTTGCTATGGCTATTGTAGCAGCTTTATTTTTTCTTTTATTAGATCAAGTTCTTCAATTTTTTTTAGAATTAGTTTTAAAGGTTAATCTGTAATGAAAAATTGGTATATAGTTCAATCTCATTCAAGTTTTGAAAATAAAGTTGCTCAAGAAATAAAAGAGGAAGCTACAAAAGCAAATATTGCTGA